>NZ_DBDF01000154.1 GCF_002293435.1 Bacteroides sp. UBA939
ATAGAATAAGGATTAAGACGCTTGTCGGAAAACTCAAACCTATAATCATTCGATGACTCGTGTTTGTACTTCCAATAGAATAAGGATTAAGACTATAAACGCACTTTTTCGAATCGTTCTTCAACTCCATCTCGTGTTTGTACTTCCAATAGAATAAGGATTAAGACAACTCGGTAGGGTTACTGGGGAACACAAATCCCTGCTCGTGTTTGTACTTCCAATAGAATAAGGATTAAGACACCCTGATTTTGTTGAGCGCCGCTTATCGCTGACTCGTGTTTGTACTTCCAATAGAATAAGGATTAAGACATCCGTTTCTCTTTACCATCTGCCAGGCGAGGCGCATCTCGTGTTTGTACTTCCAATAGAATAAGGATTAAGACTTTGGTAGTTACTTACATAACCTTTTGCTATTTGCCTCGTGTTTGTACTTCCAATAGAATAAGGATTAAGACGATATCATCAAATTTAAAAGTGTAAAATGTAGCATCTCGTGTTTGTACTTCCAATAGAATAAGGATTAAGACTAACCATCTCTCTGTTATCCTTCAATACTTGTTTTGTCTCGTGTTTGTACTTCCAATAGAATAAGGATTAAGACACACTGCTTTAAGATTTCTTTCGTTTTCATTCTCGTGTTTGTACTTCCAATAGAATAAGGATTAAGACGCTTTAGGGGCGATTTTCTCAACCGTCTTTGTAACCTCGTGTTTGTACTTCCAATAGAATAAGGATTAAGACTGGAATTTGATATTCAATAATATCTTTACTATCATATCTCGTGTTTGTACTTCCAATAGAATAAGGATTAAGACATAAATATTGTGACTCCATATTGCATGATTTGATCAAACTCGTGTTTGTACTTCCAATAGAATAAGGATTAAGACCCATTTTAGACCTTTATATCCCTCATATTTTGTCTCGTGTTTGTACTTCCAATAGAATAAGGATTAAGACCTCTGAATTTTTTTCAAAACCCTGTCTAATGACGGCTCGTGTTTGTACTTCCAATAGAATAAGGATTAAGACATAATCTAAAATATCCTGTGTCATTTCAATACGAATAACTCGTGTTTGTACTTCCAATAGAATAAGGATTAAGACCTGTCAAAGATGTGTTGAAGCCCAGTAATACATTCAACTCGTGTTTGTACTTCCAATAGAATAAGGATTAAGACCCCGTTGTTTGTGCCTGCAAGGTTGCCAAATTTAACTCGTGTTTGTACTTCCAATAGAATAAGGATTAAGACCAGTAGCACATCATCCCTGTCGAAGACTTCAACTACACCTCGTGTTTGTACTTCCAATAGAATAAGGATTAAGACAGCAATCTTGTAGCCATGCGTATGTTTCACAAATCTCGTGTTTGCACTTCCAATAGAATAAGGATTAAGACCCAAACGCCCACCCGCCAAGTTCAACCTTCATTGCCTCGTGTTTGCCCTTCCATTAAAATAAGGTTCAGCACATAACGAAATCGTATCTGTCATAGTGACAAATTGTATTTTTAGTCGTCTGAGAATGCGATATTTCCGCCCGAAGGCAAGGGCGGTTGGAAATACGGAAGTAAAAATCCGTATCTGCTTGACGGATAGTGAGATATCGAAATATATACATCTCTAAAAAAATGCGGAAGACTTCTTTCAGGAGGATTATTAATAGCTTATTCTTACCGGATATGTGTGGCTTTTGTACGGGATATATGTCGTTCGAGCACGAGATATATGCGGTTTACGCACCACATATATATGGTTCACGCACGGCATATATGCGGTTCACGCACCGGATATATGCGGTTCGCGTACGGCATATTGCTGTTCGCGCACCGCATATTATGGTGACTGCAAGATAAGACATTTATTGCATAAATTCCGTATATCAATCGCAATTCATGCAGAATACATGTATATATATTCAGATTGTTGTACTTGTAGTTTCTATTTCCCCTTTTTTAGTAGAAAGGCGTGTTAGGAGAATGGCGCTTTGACTATCTTTTTGTGTGGTAATCTTTTCTAATAATTGCATATTGCTAATTCGATATACTCTGTCATATACTTAAAGAAGAAGGATTAAGACTTTGAATATCGGAGGCATTTGTGATAAACCGGCGCATCAATACACCTTTCTCAACCACTCCGCAAGAAAATAATCATATACCCTGTACGAACCTCTTTCTTGAGTCACCCAACCACTCTTCAATAAGGGTTTGACGGCAGACTGAACAGAGCTTGTCGACGACAAATTATATTTCTTGATGAATGCCGACGAAGTGATGCCGCTCGCCTCGCCTTCCTTGGCGATAGCTTGGAGTATCAACTTCTGTTTTGGGGCAAGGCGCGAAAGTAAATCCTTGTAGCTTTCTTCTTGCGTCCGGATGATGTTGTCCCAGGCCATTTGTAACTTGTCTATGCCGCAAAGTTCATCGTGGGCTGTCAGGGCAAAAAGCTCGTTCATCATCATTTGGACAAACCATGTGCAACCCTCGAATTGATAATAAACTTTCTCCACGAGAGCGATTTCTACATGCTTGCCGCATTCCTCGAACATACGGATAGCAAAATCGGTATAAGCTTTCACCGGTATCGGTTCCAATCCCATACTGATGGCACTTTGATAAAAGGGTTTGGAGGAAGAATTAAACATATTGCTCATCACATGCCGCAGGCTGCCGGAAAAGATGAATAGCGTCTGCTTGCATCGCTGGATTTGTTATACGATTCACGGAGTATNNCTTTAACTACAGTATGAATAATGTAGGATAAGAGGTAAATAAGAAAAGCTTGAACCAAAACCACTGAGAAATGGCATGATAATATCTACTACACCTTGTAAATCGGTAGCTTTTTGAGGGAGAAGAGCTTGAAAATTCAAGGGTATGGAATAAGTGACTTATTCTAAAAAAAAGTGTAACTATAAGATAATCAGCAAGATATGTGATATGTGTAGTGTAGGTAAAGATATTGCATACACTCCAAAAAAGTTGCTGCCACCACTGCTCTAATGCCGATGAACAGGGAGATACAGCATGCGAGTGCAAGTATGTAAGTAACTATGTGAATTCATGGGATACGCGTGCGTACGCGCGCGAGTTGTAGATGTGTACGTACGTGCGCATGTGTGCGAGTTATGTTTTGCAATAGCAGCAAATACCAATTATATTTTCTACTTTTGCACTTCATCAACCCAAATGTGATAGATATGAAATACAAACGTTGGATTTATATGGCAGTTACTTGCATGATTATCATGTTAGGGCTTGCTTCCCGAAGATATGGTGATGTGTTGCCTGAATTTATAGCAGCATATTCCGGCGATACGCTTTGGGCGGCTATGGTGTATTTCGGACTACGCTTTCTTTTCCCTAATCTATCTATACCCAAGACTTTGGTAATCTCCTTGCTGTTTTCGTATTGTATAGAAGCCAGCCAGTTGTATCAGGCCGATTGGGCGAATGAGGTGCGAAGCACTAAGCTTGGAGCATTAATCTTTGGACATGGATTCCTGTGGACGGATTTGATATGCTATACAGTTGGAGTATTGCTATCTGCTGCTGTAGATTACTGTGTTTCATCTTCTCATACCCCTCCACAGTCTTAGAAACTGTTTTGATTTTCCTTTTTAAGATTTTTATCAGCTTCTTTTGAGTTTGTTTTCGGTCTGTTTTCCTCTTTTTACTCGTCACATAGCCCGCTATGCTCCTCATAGAAACAGAAAAACATCCTCAAAAACAACTCTCAAAATAATACTGAGCAAAATCAAAACAGTTTCTTTGCTCCTTTGAAATTTGCCTCGTGATACGAAAGCAATTCGTCTCGTGAGACGAGAAAATCCGTCTCACGAGACGAATATTTTCGTCCCACGGGATGGATTTTTTCGTCTCACGAGACGAATTATTTCATCTCACGAGATGGATTTTCTCATTTCATCGCGAAATAAAAGCAGCTTATTTATTCCCCTTCCAAATGGAGATTACCTTTCTTCGTATCAATAGAATATTCAGGATGGATACGGTGATGAACAATATACCTCCGGCAAGGATGCACGGCAAGAGAGAACCTGTTTCCAGTTGCGGGAAAAGAGTTTGCAGAGTATGAGTATAGTAAGCTCTTAACCATGTTACACCGCAGATGGAAAGGAACAGTACAAGCAGGTTCAGTCC
This sequence comes from Bacteroides sp. UBA939, assembly GCF_002293435.1. Classification (GTDB taxonomy): domain Bacteria; phylum Bacteroidota; class Bacteroidia; order Bacteroidales; family Bacteroidaceae; genus Bacteroides. Next base: position 4,163 of record NZ_DBDF01000154.1, read on the forward strand.
CACGGTTAATACATGATAGGGTAGGGCTACTTTAACAGGGCTGTAACCTATGAGCAGCAAATTTTCCAGCTTTACCGTATTCTTCTGTAATAGCAGGAATACACTCAGCATCAGGATATAGAAAGAAAGAATGCTGATGAATAAGCCTACGCCTGATACAATTGCGGTGATGAGGCGCAGGAAGTAAGTTGTTTTCCCGGCGTCCAGATTGTTTCCTTCGACTTCATAATTCTTTTGTTGGAAGTACCGGGTGATGGCTGTGTCGGTGGGGTTGTTAACTTCTACTATTAGCCGGGCGGGGGTTGCCTCCTTTTCGGGAGCGAAAGTGTTGTTAGCCCAGTCCATAAATGATTGCGGAACGAGAATGGTATTCAGACGGTTGGAGAAACCGACAATGTTTCCTTTATATTGCTCCACACGTCCGTTGCCTCGCATGACAATGTCCATTTGTATCAGACTCATCAATCCTTCCGATAATTTGGGCAAGTTGCGGCTTTGCGCAAAGCCGAAATTATACAGGTTGAGGTAGTTTCGCGGAATGATGATAGGTATGACGCGCGTATTCTCGTCGAAATGCCATTTGTCCAGATTCACATCGACGAAAGCATTGGGTACGGATTCAAAAAACATATCTGTCGAGATACGGATGCCTGCCTGTTGCATCCCCAATCCTGCGGATACTTTGAAAAGGGTAGGAGTGAAAGCGCCTATGCTACGGGTGAACGGTTGGCTTTCCAGTTCATTAATCTCCTCTTTGGAGAAAGTATTGTTTTGTCCGGCAAGACTGCCGAGCGCGCTGATTTTTTTTGTAGCAATGATATAATCCTTTTTCATGAAACTGTCTCCCTGCGTGAAGACGGGAAGTACATCTTTGTAGAATTGTACGCTCAGCAATACAATCAGCATACCGAAAAGGTTGGCAAGGAAAAATCCGCTTAACTGTCCGATACTAATATGTTGACGGAGAAGTTTCCAAACAAGTCTGTTCATTGTCTTATGTTATAGTTAAATTTTGAACTTCGCACATTATACTTTATACTTCGCACTTTATACTTCGCACTTTGCGCGATTTACAGTTTCAGCACCTTATTATATTCCAATTCAAGATGTTTCCCGATAGAAGTAACAATTACTCCCGCTCCTTGGCGTCCGGCTTCTTCCGTCAGGACTTGTCCTATGAGTGCACCGTTGTCATCATCCAGATGGCTGACTGGTTCGTCCAGAAAGATAAAATCGAACGGTTGGCAAAGGGTGCGTATGAAAGCTACACGTTGTTGTTGGCCGAAAGATAACTTTCCGGCTTTCTCGTTCACTTTTTCAGCAATACCGAGAGTTTCAAAGAGGGCGAGGATTTCTTTTCTCTTCTTATGATGGGTGAGCCGGTTCTTCAACAGGATATTTTCTATAGCCGTCAGTTCGGGGAAAATGCGCAACTCCTGAAACATGATACTTAGTGAATGTTTCCTCAATTCCACCCACTCGTTTACGGAAAACGAACGGATGTTCCGTTCATCGAAGTTTATGATACCCTGATAGTCACGGCGGTATCCGTAAATGTAACTGCATAAGGAGGATTTGCCTGTACCGGAAGCGGCTTCAATCAGATACCGTTCTCCTTTTCTAAGTACAAGGTCTTGGTGCCATACTCCGGATGTAATGGCGTCACGATCGGCAAACACTTGGGGAAGTGTTTGCCGTAAATGAATGATTTCCATTAGTAATGGGATTAGCTTGTATTGTTCACTGTGAGTTAGGTGTATCAAAAGATATTTTTCATCCGCAGATGACACAGATTGCGCGGATTTGTTTAAATCCTAATCTGTGTTATCCGTGTTATCTGCGGATGAAAGATATCTTTTGATATACCTTCTAACGAAGTGATAACTTCTTTAATTCTTACAGTGTGAATAATGCAGATTAGACGCCTGCAAACTGTTTGATGAAGTCTACAATTTGTTTCAGTGCATTCACGTTTTTGTCTTTCAGGTGAATGATCATTTCCGCATTAGAATTTGTACCGATAGCTTCCATATAGGATACCTTGTCAGCCAGATTAAGAGCCGTAGCGTATTGCGCACCGCCGTATTCTGCCAACATTTTCACTACCGGCAATGCAAGGATGGCTTCTACGTTGATGGCACATGCACTACTTTTGCCTTTCATGTTTGATGCATATTGGGTATCGTTAGCTGATGGGTCGGCGGATTCGTCTATGTTCTTATATAACGCTTCGTCATTTGTGATATACAAATTATTACCGTGTACGCCAAAGAATACATTCATCATGCGGGATTTGTAAACATACTCATTCTCTCCCAGTTGCACGATGTCTTCACTGCGTTTTAGTCCCAGTTCATTCTTTTTCTCGTACAGCATTTGTACAGGCGTAGCGCTCTTTACGTTGGCACAAGCCAGGAATGTAACGCCATTCATGGTAATGTTCGTTAAGCCTATTGTGATATCTTTCTGAAATGCACCAAACAAATTTTTTACTTCATCAGTTGCGATAGCGGGGAGATTCTTCCGGAATTCTTCATTCTCCACCAGTAGATTATAGAATTCTTCTCCATTGACACCCATGCTGCCAAGCATCAGGGTGGACTGGGGGAAGTGTTTCAGATATGTATTTTCTATCGGACAAATGGCCTTTGTTTGTTTGTCGAATAAGGCTTTCAATTCAGGATTTTCAACGGAGTTCTCATATTTTATTGTGATTTTGCCCTTATCAAATGAAATGCTTCCAAGTAATTTCAGGTCTTTCATGTCGATGTCTTTAGACACTCCGTAAATCTGATTTACATCTGCACCGGGCAGGCTTGCCAAAGAGAAGAATGTGTTCATATCTCCACCCATCTTTTGCATCTTCTTGAAAGCCGCTGTTGAAGCAACGCTGTTGTCATAGGTCTGTTTCAGCAGTCCGGGAATGCTTTCTTTGATTTTTTCAAGTTGCGTAGCGCCTTTGTATTCAATTAGCATGAATACGAAGGGATTATATGCCAGAATCGTCCGGTTGTTCATCAGCGTAAACTGATAGCCGTCGCCGCTTGCCACGGCTTGGCAGAGCTTCTCGTCTTCCAGAGTTTTCAAGAGCGTGTTCAAGTCATTTTCATCGCTTACTTTGGCTACTAAGCTGGTATAAGGGAATGTCTCGGAATTGAAAACATACAATGGTTCAGTTACGTCAATTCCCGATTTCTTCGGATCCTTCAATATCATCTCTATCTGTTGGAATGTAGCGGCACTCATGCCGTTTTGCAAAGCATCTACCAATTTCTGTTTGGCTTCTTCATTCTCCTTGTCTTTAAGGCCGCCCTTTTCCGCCAGCGACTTCAGGTTGATACTTGCTACCACGGTAGCGTCTGCTGGAATAACATTGATATATTCCGACTTTTTGGAACATGCACTGACTGCGACTGCCAATATGGCTATCAGCGCTAAACGGGAAAACATACTTCTTTTCATACTTGTTTTGTTTTAGAATGATTATTAATCTATTGATTTTGCAAGTTTATAATATGACAGGCTACCAGTGCAGCGGTCTCTGTACGTAGTCTCGACTTCCCGAGACTGATAGGAGTAAAACCGTTCTCTTCCGCCATTTGCACTTCCTCTTCACTGAAATCTCCTTCCGGGCCTATCAGGACTAATGCGTCTTCACCTTTTCGGAGAATGTCTTTTAGCAGAGGCTTTTCACCTTCGTAGCAGTGGGCTATGAATTTCTGCCCCTTAAAAGGTTGTGCTATGAATTTGCTGAAGTCCGTCATTTCATTCAGTTGAGGCATACGAGCCTTGAGCGACTGTTTAATGGCGGATACCAGTATCTTGCTGATACGTTCTGTTTTGATAACTTTCCGTTCGGAGAAACGGCAGTTCAGGAACGAGAGTTCGTCAAAACCTATTTCAGCAGCTTTTTCTGCGAACCATTCCGTGCGATCCATATTTTTGGTAGGAGCCATGGCTATATGCAGATGCCCTTTCCATAAAGGTTCCCGGTAAATGGTTTCTAAGATATTCACCATGCAACGTTTATGGGTAGCGGCGCTGATTTCAGCGTTATAGAAATAGCCTTTGCCGTCGGTCAGCATAATCCGGTCGCCGTTAGTTAACCGGAGTACACGGATGCAATGTTGCGCTTCCTCTTCAGGAAGTTCGGCGCGGGTTTGTATGTCGGGTGTATAGAATACGTGCATCGTTTATTGTTGTTTCCTTCGTCTGGCTATTTCATCCCTGATATAAACGGCGCGTTCGTAGTTTTCACTGGCTATGGCTTCCTGTAAAGCCTTTTGCAGTACATCCAGAGTGTCTTCGTGAAGAAATTCATCCGTATGTGGAGCGGCGTCTTCTCCCATTGGAGCAATGCTTCTTTTCTGACTTTCCGCTTCGGTTTTAAGTTGTTCTGCTTCCAGTATTTCTTCATAAGTGAAAATGGGGGCTTCCATTCGCATGGCCATTGCAACTGCGTCTGATGTACGGGCATCCATGCGGATAACGGTCTCTTCTACTTTCAGGTAAATATAGGAATAGAATACACCATCTTCTACCTTATATATAAGTGTACGCAGCATCTTCACTCCCAGTATTTCCAGACACGATGCAAAAAGGTTGTGTGTCAATGGTTGCGGCGGAATAATACCTTTCAGGCTGGTCAGTATGGTCTGTGCTTCTGTTGTACCGACAATAGCTGAGAACTGGCGAGTTCCGTCCGCTTCTCCCAATACCACGGCATAGGCTCCTGCTTCTTTCTGAATTTTGATGACATCTAATACTTTCAGTTCTATCTTTTCTTTTTTATCCATATTTTTTTAAGTAGTAAGTAGTAAGTAGTAAGTGGTGCTATTGTTTATTCATCTTTTCCGGGTGGTGCTTGTACTTGAAGACGAACGCAAACACGATTGCAACAATCAATGCATAGCCGGCGAATACAAACCAGGAGGATTGCCACTGTGTTACCTGTGGCATACTACTTTTGAAATCAACGAAGTAATCTACAACGACTTGTGCACCTAATGTACCGATGGTTGCGCCGAATCCGTTTGTCATTATTACAAACAGTCCTTGTGCGCTGGAGCGGATACTCTTATCCGTTTCTTTATCAACAAACAAGGAACCGGAAATATTGAAGAAATCGAATGCAACGCCATAAACAATCATTGAAAGGACGAACATCCATACACCGCTGCCGGGGTTACCTGTCCCGAACAGTCCGAAGCGAAGTACCCAGGCGAACATGGCAATCAGCATTACTTGTTTGATGCCGAAACGTTTCAGGAAGAAAGGTATCAGCAGGATACATAATGTTTCGGATACTTGTGAAAGGGAAATCAGGATATTGGCATGTTGCACGCCGAATGTATTGGCATATTCGGGTATTGAACCGAAGCTACTGATGTATGGATTGGCAAAACCGTTGGTTATTTGCAGGGAAACGCCCAGTAACATGGAGAAGATGAAAAAGATGGCCATCTTCTTTTGTTTGAATAGAGTAAAGGCGCGTAGTCCGAGTGCTTCCACCAGCGATTTGTTTTGTCCGGCTTTGCTGACAGGGCAATTCGGCAGCGTCAGTGCATAAGCGCCGTAAACCACACCGATAGCGGCGCAAGCAAAGAATTGTCCGTACGTGTTTTGCAGACCCAGCAGGTCGACTATCCACATGGAACTGATGAAACCGATAGTTCCGAAGATACGGATGGGTGGGAATGTTTTAACGGTATCCAGTCCGGCTTTATCCAAAACGGTATATGCAACTGAATTGGACAGGGCGAGCGTAGGCATATAGAAAGCGACGCTTAAGGAGTAGAAGGTAAAGAGGGTACTGAATTCTACTTCTGTTCCGGCGGTCATACCGTAATATCCGGCAAGTGCCATGAAAAGGGCGGCCGTGAAGTGGCTGAAACTTAACAGTTTCTGTGCCGGTATCCAGCGGTCGGCAATGATACCCAGTATGGCAGGCATAAATAAAGATACGATGCCTTGCATAGCATAGAATATACCGATATGTGACGCCAAATTAACACTTATCAAATAGCTTCCCATAGATGTCAGATATGCTCCCCATACGGCAAACTGCAGGAAGTTCATAATGATTAAACGAACCTTTATACTCATAATTTATATCTTTATGTGTTTCTCTTTCTTGTTGATAGAGTTGATAGCTTGTGCAAATGTATGAAAATTATTGGAAAGGCCGTTGGAAGAGGTATATAAAAAAGAAGGCTATCTATCCCAGACAGCCAATCTTCATAAACCTTAAATCTAATACCATGAAAAACACGGTGCAAATGTAGTTGTTTTTATGTTGTATAACATATAAATCTTCTATTTTCCTCTCTTATTTAACCTCTTTTAAACCATTATATACTTTTATTGCCATTTATGTGGGCATAAAGGGTTCTTTTTATCATAAATCTATCTCTGCGATTGCATAAATCTTTTCGTTCGACGTATGTCGAATGATTATGCGATATCTGTCGAATAATTATTCGACGGCTGTCGAACGCAAATTCGACAACCATCGAACGCAAAGATTTATGCAAAACGAATATTAGTTCTTAGTGAACAAGGAGCTAAATCTTAGTGAATCAACAATTAGTAATTAGCTTAAAAACGATATAAAGTACAGTTTTTGCTAAGATAGTATTAGCTACTTCTAATCTGCTTGCTTACTTTTGTTCAATGAATTACTAACCATTAACCATTAATCACTGCAAAGCTCCGCTTCGCATCATGTAAATTGAGAAACAAATGAAAAACAGGATTTTATTGATAGTCGCTTTTATATTGGGCGCAACAGTACAAACAACCGCTCAGGATTTCCTTTCTTTGCGTGAGAGAATACAGTTATCCGGAGAATGGCAGAGTTCGTTAGGAACATGCCGCCTTCCCGGTACGACCGATGAAAACCGTTTAGGCGAAAAGAACCGTGATACTTTGGTGACGCATCAGTTGACACGCTTGTATCCTTATAGCGGTAAGGTGACTTATACCCGTGAGATAGATATTCCTGCAACTTTTCGAGGCAAGAAGCTGTTTTTAGTGATGGAGCGTACCAAACCAAGTACGCTGTGGATAGATGGTGACAGTATCGGAAGTTACGGCCATATATACGCTCCCCATCAATATGAACTTCCTCCTTTGACAGCCGGAAAGCATCAGCTGAAAATCAGAATAGATAATTCACCGACTTCAGTTCCCAAAGAAATACAAGGCTCACATGCCTGGACAGACGCTACACAAACCAATTGGAACGGTATTCTGGGAGATTTTTATATAGAAGCAGTACCTTTTTCCTATATTCAATCCGTGCAGGTGTATCCGCAAGTAGATAAGAAACAGGCCTTGGTTTCGGTAGAAGTGATTATGGAAAAGGATGGAAAAGCTACGCTCGACTTTGAAGGATATGCCTGGAATACACCGGAGAAACACATATTGATGCCTCAACACCTCAATGTCCGCTTAAAGAAAGGATTAAATAAGGTTGAGATACCTGTCAATATGGGAAGTAATCCTTTGTTATGGAGCGAATTCCATCCGGCTTTATATCGACTGAATGCCACGCTTCGTGCGGGAAAGAACCGGGATAATCAAACGGTAAATTTCGGAATGCGCGAATTCGGGGTGCAAGGTACGCAGTTTGTGATAAATGGCTACAAGACTTTTCTTCGCGGCAAACATGACGCTTGTGTGTTTCCGCTGACAGGTTACGGGCCAATGGATGTAGCTTCCTGGCAGCGTGTGTTCCGCATCGCAAAACAATATGGCATTAATCATTATCGCTGCCATTCTTTTACCCCACCTCGCGCGGCATTGGAAGCAGCCGATATGGAAGGTATTTATTATCAGATAGAACTTCCTCTGTGGGGGCAGATTAAACAGGAAAATACAATTCTGAATAACTTCCTGAAACGGGAAGGAGACATGCTATTGGAATATTTTGGAAATCACCCTTCGTTTACGATGCTCGGTTTAGGTAATGAGCTGGATGTTGAAATAGGAATCGTCCGTGAATGGCTGAATGATTTCCGCAACCGGGATAACCGTCACCTCTATTGTTACGGTTCCAATAATAACTTGGGTTGGAAAGGTCCTCAAGACGGGGAAGACTTCTTTGTAACCTGTCGTGTAGGCGGTGGAGACGGATATACTACCCATGTTCGCGCCTCTTTTGCTTATGTGGATGCCGAGAAAGGCGGAATACTGAACAATACACGCCCGTCTACCGATAAGGATTATTCCGGAGCCATTGCCGGTTGTCCGCGTCCGGTGGTGGGGCATGAGAACTGCCAGTTTCAGATATATCCCGATTACAGCCAGATTTCCAAATATACCGGCGTACTTTATCCTTATAACCTGGAAATCTTTCGCGACCGTCTGAAAGAGAATCATCTTTCTGCGCAGGCAAAAACGTTTCATCAGGCTACCGGACACTTTTCTATAGAGTGCTATAAGGCAGATATGGAATATGCTTTCCGTACTCCCGGGTTTGGCGGCTTCCAATTGCTCGACTTGCAGGATTACCCCGGACAAGGCTCTGCGTTGGTAGGTGTGTTGGACGCTTTCATGGATAGTAAAGGTATTGTAGACCCGGAAACTTTCTATGGTTTCTGTGCGCCGCTTGTTCCTTTGGCTTTAATGAAAGACCATTGCTGGCTGAATACGCAACAATTGTCTATAGATGTAGCCCTTTCCAATTATGTGGAAGGTGATTGGAACGAGCCTGTCCGCTGGAGTTTGGTTTCGGATGACGGCAGTTGGAAACGTGATGGCCAACTTACGGCTTCAGTTTCCCAGGGTGAAGTGGGGCGTGTAGGGAGCATCGACCTGTCTCTTGCCGAACTTAAAGATGCACAACGCCTGACGCTAACCTTGGCTACCGGTGAGTATCGCAATTACTATCACCTCTGGGTATATCCTGACGCTTCCGTCGAACCGGAAGATGCCGTATATGTTACTTCCCTGCTGAATAATGATTTAAAAAAGAAGTTGGAGAGCGGTGCGTCTGTCCTGTTCATCCCCGAACACGACAGTATTCAGGCACAGAGTGTCGGTGGTATGTTTACTCCTGATTACTGGAACTATTCCATGTTTAAGACTATTTCCGAAAATGCCAAGAGAGAAGTATCCCCCGGTACTCTTTCCATATTGACCGACCCGGCGCATCCTTTACTGAAATACTTTCCCACAGAATCTCATAGTGACTGGCAATGGTGGAGTATCGCTCGTAATTCGCGTCCCATGATACTAAATGCAACGCGTAGTGAATACCGTCCGCTTATACAGGTAGTGGATAATATCGAACGTAATCACAAACTGGGATTAGTGTTTGAATTTGCCGTCGGCAAAGGGAAATTGTTAGTCTGTATGACAAACCTCCAAGCTATTGCCTGCACACCCGAAGGTAATCAGTTCCGTACTTCTTTGTTGCGGTACATAAAATCTGATGCTTTCCGTCCTACGGAACAACTGACTTGGGAAGATTTGAATATACTTTTCCACGCTGATATCAATCAAAGAATGATTATCGGGGTGAAGAATGAGTCGGATTACACAATAGGGAATGATTGAAAACAGCAGCTTTTTAATCTTTTCGTTCACAATTTAGTGAACATATCATTCTAAATATATATCTTTGCAACGAACGAACTACTTATTATGATAGTTACTTTTGATAAAGAATATCTTAGAGAACTTTATATCACCGGTAAATGTAGTGATAAAAAGCATCGCTTTCAGCCGGATGTGATAAAACGATATAAAAGATGTGTTGATACATTAGTTGCTTCCCACAATGTGGAATCCTTGTATAAACATAATTCATTGAATTATGAAGTCTTATCAGGAGATAAGAAAGGATTGTCTTCCGTGCGAGTGACTTCAAAATATCGTATTGAGTTTACTGTTAAGGTAGTAGCAGATACTGAGACTATTGTGAGTGTATGTAATATAATTGAATTGTCTAACCATTATAAATAAGTAAAATATGACTATGGTTGCAAATGAACTCACTCCGTTTTGCCCTACGCATCCCGGTGAGATACTGAAAGATGAAATTGAATATCGTAAAATCTCCCAACGTGCTTTGGCTCGTCAGATGGGAATTGCATATTCACAACTGAATGAAATACTGAACGGTAAACGTCCGGTAAGTGCGGAACTTGCCTTGCTTTTCGAGGCAGCTTTGGGACTTGACCCTGAAATGCTGCTTAATATGCAGACACGCTACAATATGCAAGTAGCACGTGCCGATAAGCATACGCAAGACCGCTGGAATGAAGTGCGCAAATTGTGTGCTTCTTTTCTGTAACTTCCAGGTGTTTATTACTTATTCAACGTATAGCACCAATCCTTTCAGGTACTCTCCTTCCGGATGATAAATACTCACCGGATGGTCTGCTGGCTGCGTCAACTGATGCAGGATGCGAACATTACGTCCCGATATGGCTGCAGCCGTAAATACGGCGGTGCGGAAGTTTTCTTTGCTTACCGCCTGTGAGCAGGAGAATGTGAACAGGATGCCGCCGGGTTTAATTTTCTCAAAGGCTTTCACATTCAGTTTGCGATACCCTTGCAATGCATTACGCAAAGCGTCACGATGCTTGGCGAAGGCAGGCGGGTCGAGGACGATTAAGTCGTATTGGTCGCCCATTCTGTCCAAGTATTTGAAAGCATCTTCGGCAAAAGCGGCATGACGGGTATCGCCGGGGAAGTTTAGTTCTATATTCTTATTGGTAAGGTCGATTGCTTTGGCGGAACTGTCTACGGAATGAACCAGTTTGGCATTGCCCCGCATGGCATACACGGAGAACCCGCCGGTGTAGCAGAACATATTCAATACAGAACGTCCGTTTGAGTAACGTTCCAGTAAAGAACGATTTTCGCGTTGGTCAACGAAGAAGCCCGTTTTTTGTCCTTTCAGCCAGTCAATATGGAATTTTAGATCATATTCCGTAGCTAAATTGTCAGTGCTGCCTCCTTTCAGGAAACCATTCTCCGGATAGAGGTCAGCTTTGAATGGCAGGGTAGTCTCCGATTTATAGTAGATATTTTCAACCTTATCCCCCATTACTTCACCAAGGGCTTCCGCTATTTCCATCCGGTCGAGGTGCATTCCTGCGGAATGTGCTTGCATAACGGCAGTGCGGGCATAGATATCAATAATCAGACCGGGCAAGTTGTCGCCTTCGCCATGTACCAGCCGGTAAGTATTGTTGGAAGGTTTTCCTGCAACACCGATACTGCGGCGCATCTCGTAAGCGATGCAAAGTTTATGTTTCCAGAAGTCACGGTCTATGACCTCGTCCTGACGGAAAGAAAGAACGCGTACGGCAATGCTTCCAATCTGGAAATGGCCTTTGGCAATAAATTCTTTTTTGGATGTATATATTTCAACGACTTCACCTTCTTCCGGTTCGCCGTCGAAGTGAGCGATAGCGCCGGAAAATACCCAAGGGTGGAAACGTTTTAACGACTCTTCTTTACCTGATTTGAGATAAACTTTATACATATTATAGTGGTTGATAGTTGGCATTCGGCATGATAACTTGTATGTCTTCTTCTTTCTCTTCCGGTTTTTCTTCTTCCGGCGCCAATTCATAATTACCGGTGGCTTTTAATTCCTGTAGTTTATTATAGATGTTGAGACATGCCCACGCATCTGTGGCTGCGTACACTTTTTGAGGATCGGTCAGTTCTTCCGCTTCCCAATTGGTGAGGCGTTGTGATTTGGAAATCTTCCTGCCGAACAAGATGCCGTAAATCTTCTGCAAACTTTTGTCTTGAATGCCGAACATGCGAACATACTCCTGCAACTCAATACATGCTTGCTGTTTAAAAGGGGCGCGTCTGTGCAGCATCGCAAAATCATCCCGCAATGAGAGACCGATCTTCGTGATTGACGGATTTTCCAATAATGAAATAATAGGAGGGATCAATCCTGTCAGATTGAGGCGGAACAGAAAACAATCCTTTTCGGAAGATATCTGAAGTAAGGCTACTTTGTACAATTTCCCTTTTGTAAATGACGGGCGCGTTTCGCTGTCAATTCCCAATAAAGAATACCTTTCAAGACTGGCTACTGCTTTTTCTGCTTCCAAGGGGGTGTCTACAACATGTATTTTCCCTGTAAAAGCAGCTTTCGGCATGTTCCTGACAGCCTCCTTATTAATAGTCCTCTTAATAACCATAACTAAAATCTTTATTCATGATGATGGTGCCCGTGAGAATGGCAATCATCATCATGGCAATCGTATCCTTCATCTTCGAAATCTTCGTCGTCCGGATTTTCATCGCCGGACTGGTTATACTTCACGTCGTGAATAGCTCGTAAGGTGTTGACTAAAGTTTGCCCCCAATACTCTTTAAACTGTTCCTGACAGATGACTAAGGAGTCGTTCATCGTTTCGTTTAATCCCAATTGGAAGACAAAAATGAAATTTCTGAGGGCTTGGTAGATGTCTGCCAGGTCTTCGGAGATATTCTTCTTGATAGGTTGGTCGCTGTAAACCATGTCCTGTATAAATACATCCAGATAATCGTCCTTTTCGGCAAGGATACCGGCTATATTGATGCGGAGCACTTCATACGTTTCTTCCGTTACAAAACTTTCGGGCGCTTCGTCGCCAATCATTTTCGTTTCGGGCAGCATGGCTGCTTTGAGGTAAAGTAGCGGAAGTATTTTTAATGAAGTGTCTACAAATATGTCACGTTTCGTCGTCTCCGCCTGTTCTAAGAATTTGCAAAATTCTGCGGCTACGGTGACGAATTCCACTACATTACGGTCGAATATCACTTGACTATCTTTTTTCATACCTGCTTCATATTATTTGAAGCGCAAAGATAGTGTAAACCGGATGCGGAAGCAAATTTATTTGCATTTGTTTCTTCCTGAGAAGTAGATTATGCTTTATCCTGAATTATTCATACTGTAGTAGTTAGAGGAGTTAAAGCCAATACTCCATAAGACATAAGCAGCACTATCGGCTTTAGCTCCTTAACTTCTTAACTCCTAACGAAGTGATAACTTCTTTAACTCCTAATATAGTATGAATAATGCAGGTTATGGAAACTTTATTACGTGATATTCAGTTCCCCGGCTCATTCTCCGGCTGCTTATCCCGAGTTTGCGGAGCGCGCGTCCAAAGTGTGCCACTTTGTTAATAGACAGTCGGTCTTTGGTCTTTTTTTGAAGAAAAGAAAGAATTTCCATAGGTGTCATCCACTCTCCTTCATCTTCGGATAGCGCTGCACGGAAATGGCAGAGGAAAAGCTGTTCCAATGGGCTGGGTTGTTCAAACTCTTGGTTGGTTTGCTTCAGGATGGCTTCGTCCGCATCGTCCAACCAGTAACGTTCTCCTTTTGAGATGGCGCTCATGGCTTGGGCATAGAGTTGGCGGTAGTTGATGGTGACATTGGTATTGATGGGGGCGGTCACTTCGATACAGATGAAACGGCGGCTACCGCTGGGGTCGGTCAGCAAGTCCTTTTGGTTGCTGGTACCGATGAAAGAGGCGTAGCGGCGTATCTCCTGAATGGCGGTTCCGTAAGGTTTTCGCAAGTTGGCTACGGGTTTTTGTAAGAGATGTTTTAGGAAACCTTGTTGGTTGTCACTGATCTGGTCAAATTCGTCGATGTTGATCAGGAAGAAACGGCCTAAACTTCGTTCGGCATCCCGCTTGCTCTTGAAGTCGATGCTGTCCGCGTAGCCGAAGCGCAGTTCGGGCGGTAGGAGGATGCGGCAGAAAGTAGACTTGCGATATCCCTGTGCACCTACCAGCAGGGGAGAAGTACTATTCCCGTGCTGTTTGTCCAATCCGCGCCAGTGGGCTGTCATGCTTAGAAACCAGCGGTAGAAGAGTTCCCGCCAATGCGGATTTTCGCACGGAACGAGGTCGGCCAATGCGCGGATACGGTCTTTGCCATCCCAGCGTCCGGTGTCGTTGAGGTATTCTTCTATGGGGTTATAGAGGGAAATGTAGTCGGAAGTGAGGTAACGTGCTACGTCGCGGTCCCACACGCGAATTCCTTCTTTCAGGGCATTTAGTGCTATGCTGCTTCGTATCCGCTGGTCGGCGGGGCGGAACTGGAAGTGTATGGAGTCGCGCTGGCGGTATTCCAACTCGTCCAACACGGTGTTATAGCGGAACTCGTAGCGGCGTTTCATAAATTCTTCCAAACGGAAGGTGATTTCCTGCTCAACGGTCATGCTGCTGTGGGTGCCGAAACCCGTACATTCACGATAAAGATTGTGCAGGGTTGCGCGTATCACAGGTTCATCCGCTTCACGGTAGTAATGCATCAGGGTTTGCCGGACTACTTCTTCCTCAGGGATACCTGCTTTGTAACAGTGTTCGGCGAGCCGTGCTAACAGCGGGCGCAGGTCGTCGCCACGCTTCCAGTTTTCCAGTCCGTCGAAGGCGCGGTCGAGTGCCGCTTCAAAGAGCATGGAGAATGTGTCCGACGAGGTACATCCGGGTTGCATGCGCAATAGCGGATTGGTTTCCGCCTGTTTTTGTTCCCGGAAGGTTTTTTCGCCCGGCATTGTAAAAGGTTGTTCCAGGCAGAAAGGAACAGCGGTAGGGTTGTAGTAAAGCTGCTCGTCTAATGTCATGCGACAACTTTGGCTGAGCGACGGATCTTTCAGTGTGATGGCGTAGGGCAGCAGGGGCTGGTAACAGTTCACTGCCATACGGTAGGCGTGGGCATGAAACAGGGTCATGTCACTTTCGCGTTCCGGGAGTGAGCCGTCGGGCAAGGCGAACAGCACCCATATCTTGACGCTGCGTCCGCTGCTTCCGCAGAAGGCGGCGAAGGTTTGAGGCAGCAGGGAAGCCTGTTGTTTTACCTGTTCCACTTCAGCGAAACCTGCCAGATGGTTAACTTCAATTTGTACCAGTCCGTTGTAAGTTTTCACCCGGCGTTCCCCTTCCTTGGTGCGGGCGTATTCCGTGGCGGGGTAGATACGGGGTAATTTGTCTATGTCTATATATTGGCTGCCCGTTCCTTGTAGCATTGGGATGAGGTGGCGCAAGGTCGAAATATATGCTGCCTTGTTCTCTATCTTTATTTTTTCTATCAAGGTTTCAATACGAATGGCACTAAAGGTTTCTTTACCGGTTTCACGGTCGGTACGTATAAGGGTAAGTTTCATTGGGTTTATATAATTATGTAGTTTTAGTTCTGCGGAAAAGATACAATATCAACCTTTACGAACTTTCCTGTATTTTTGGTTCTTGCTATTAGGTTTTTCAGGCTCTGTCATTTCTATGAAGCCTATTTTTATCAGTGGTTTTATATATTTTGCGATATGAATGGGATGATAACTATAACCAATGTGTTCAAGAATCTCTCTCGCAGTTCTTGGTATGCTACAGAACTGAATAATGTGCTTTTGAGTACCGTCAAGATTCTTATAAGGAATACATTTATCTCTATCATCCTCAACTCTATCATCAGGAGTCTTCCGAATTTCTTCAATCTTCTTTTCTATCAACTCTTTATCTCTATCATCTCTATCAACAACTCTATCATTGGCAACATTTTCTTCACGTGAAATTGTCACGACAAACTCATTCAACATTTCATCGTTCTTGAATATTATGCTCGGAGTGAATTTCATCGCTCTGGTAATTCCACTTCCTGCTCCTGTATATGGCAAAAGATGGATAGCATGATTGAAGAACAATTTGTTGCGAGGTACAGAAATACCATGCTTTATACTTTCCATATTTACGCCTTCAGGCAACAACCCTGGACTATGTATTTCTATACGATTATCAAAGATGAAGATTCGTAAAGGTGCTTCGATTATATATGAACGGTGCAAGATGCTATTGACAACAATCTCGGATAATGTAGTAGCAGATACTTCCAGCTCTCCTTGGCTATTGAACTCCTTTTCCACTTGAATATGTCGCAAGTTGCGTGTCAGGAATGACATGATGTATTTGTAGAGATGAACAGCATTACCGTCAGCGTCACCTCCACTTTTATCTCGAAATTCTGTGCCACCAATGTTATTACCTACAAAGCTGATACAGCGTACGGTGAATGCAGGAAGCCATCTTTGGGGGTATTTCCCCATTAAAGCTAAGGCTGCAAGAGTTAGTGTACCATCAGTCTGAACTAATCCGAAATTTTTTAAAATCGTATTAAGCGTTTGACCAATTATAGAGGTTATCTCAGACAATGATTTATGGCGTAAATCCGTAATGGATTGTTCTTGCCTCTCAAACTCGTTGTGAAAACGTTTGATGAGATATTCTTTCATAATATCCTCATCAAGATCATTCATACTTGTTCCTTTAACAGGCATACTGTCAGGATGAACTTGTCCGTTCTCCATGAGCATGGCTATGAGTTCTGCATTATCGAACACTTTTCGTTTGTCTGTACCTTGCTTCATCCAGATAATGCCTTTATTGTCCCGATAAGGCTTGTTTAGACCTTGTTTAATGGTTACAACAACAATGACACCACCCTCCATAGGCACATTTTCAATGTCTATCAGAATACTTGGTACAACTCCATCGGAGGCAAGACCGCCTAACATATTGGTTGTTTCCTGTACTTCTTTGAAAGAAAGAGGATTGATTCGACCTGTTTTGTCATCAATACCGATAATAATTATTCCGCCATGAGTGTTACTAAAAGTAACCATCTCACAACTAACATCATATTTGTTGTCACGAGTAATGCGTTCCTTAAATTGGACTCGTGTCTGCTCTGCCGTATCTCGCAGCTTGAGAATCTCTTCCGATGTCATAATTTTGCACATTTAAGCGCAAAGATACTCATTTGTTGGCTTTCCATCGGTACAGGCAGGAGAAAAATGCGTTAAAATCCGGTTATTTGCATAAGGCTATCCTGCTACCTAATTGTGGATTTGAGGTTATTTGAAGCAGAAGTGTTATCTATAAAAAACATTTTTAAAACAAAAACGTATTTTATAGATAACACTTTTATCCTAAAAACGTTCTTTATAAAAAACATTTCTCTATCTTTGCAGCATCGTAACACCCATAATAAATTATCATAAGTATGGAAATAGCAGATGTTTATATCAATTCTACACGTTTGGTTAACTCCATTAGCTTGACTCATATTCGTTATTTATACACTGCGATTGATTGGACGTCGCGAATGATATGTATAAAAGGTGCGCGTGGTGTTGGGAAAACGACACTGATGTTGCAATATATAAAGTCAACGTTTCAGGCAAGTGAAAAAGCTATATACATCTCGTTGGATGATCTTTGGTTTACCGAGCATCGGCTGATTGACTTGGCTGAATATCATTATCTGCATGGCGGTACACATTTATTTGTAGATGAAGTACATCGTTATCCTTATGATAACTGGGCGCAAGAATTAAAGAATATATACGACCGTTATCCGGGTTTTAGTATCATATTCACAGGCTCTTCTTTATTACAAATAGATTTTTCCGTGGCGGATTTATCCCGCAGATGTGTTTTCTATACATTACAAGGCCTGTCGTTCAGGGAATTTCTAAGATTTGAAGGAAAAGGAGATTTTCCCGCTTTTTCATTAGACCAAATTCTAAACAACCATGTCAGTATTAGTACTGATATCGCTTCCCAGACGACTATCATTCCTGCATTTGAAGAATATCTGCGTTATGGATATTATCCTTTTTATAAGGAAACACTTGTTTCTTATCAGCTTCGTTTGCAACAAGTCATTACGACGATATTAGAGAATGATTTGCCCGCAGTTGAAAAAGTAGAATATATCTCTATTAAGAAAATGAAACGTTTGTTGGTTCTTGTTTCTCAAATGGTTCCTTTTACTCCGAATATGACGAAAGTAGGTGAAAGTATTGAAGCGCCCCGGCAATCGGTAATTCGCATGTTCCAAATATTGGAACGGGCTGCATTATTCATTATGCTATATTCCGGGAAAGATAATATACGCCAACTGGTTAAGCCTGAAAAAGTATATTTGGATAATACGAATCTGATGTATGCACTTTCATCTTCTTCGGATATTGGGAATATTCGTGAAACCTTCTTTGCCAATCAGTTAAAGCAAAGGCATGAAATCACCTTCTCCGGACAAGGTGATTTTCGTATTGATGATACTTACACTTTTGAAGTAGGAGGAAAGACTAAAACATTCGAACAAATTAAAGGGATCTCCGATAGCTATTTAGCAATAGATAATGTGGAATATGGAACGGGAAATAGAATTCCTCTTTGGTTATTTGGTTTTTTATATTAGCCTGAGTTTGGTTATTTACCGGATTGAAGTATGGGATTTGCACCAACTACAAAAACATACTCATGTAGACCGGAATATAATCAATGCCATTCTCCCTTTTAAAGTCCTTTGTATATATCAAATACTTATTCATTATGTATAGAAGGATTTGCTTGCGAGAGTAGACCTTTTTAGTTTTCAATAATAAGCAAATTAACTTATAATCATTAAATATAGTAATGATTAAAAAATAACTTGGTACAGATTAAGACGGCACTGATGAGATGCAGTCTCTTTCTTTGATCAAAAACTGTCCCAACTTATTTTTTTACGCTTACATAAGCCTTTTCGCTTATTATTTCGAATATTTGAGAGATTGTTTTTTTGTGCATTCCATTACACTGAAGGAAGCTAATCGACACACTTCAGTAATAGAGTTAATGTAATTTAGATTTGTTATTTATTGCGTATGCGCGTATCTTTAGTTGCATGAATTATACCGAGCATAAAGATAGCCCCAAGAGTTTCCGTTCCCTGACCGGCATGAACCATGCTCAGTTTTCCAGCCTGCTTCCTTTCTTCGAGGCGGCCATGACGATTATTTGTCTGAACACGAGATGAACGGCAAACGCCGTAGCAATCGTCGCAGTTTCTGTATTTACAAGAACAGCCCCTGATGTAACTGAGCGCCTTTTCTTCATCCTTGTGTATCTGAAGAACAATCCTCTTCATGAGCCAGACCGTTTCCGGAAAAATGCACGATAAGAAGATGGCTGATAATATGTACTCCTTTCCTATTCCCTATACCTTGTATCAACTCGTTTGTGGAACGTATATTTGCTACATGTGCTGCTTTGCATAATCTGAGAATTAAAAGTAAACCATGGGCATACAAAAACTAATTTATTGTATATACTATTTTCTGTATAATCGCTATCCATAAATGCAAGCGTAACGAACAAACCTGTATCTGATGTGTACATTTTGAAGCATTCTTCATTTCTTGTCAGAGCCAAGCATGACACAGCTTTTTCATATAAATACATGAAGGATTAATGACGAATTATGAATAAAAAGGAAGAAATATAATTGATTTCTGTGATATTTTTCGGAAAAACATTCAAAAAAGGTGGTACTTCTACAACCTTTTTAGGCACTTTTCGTATCTTTGTATTGTTCGTTGATAAATATAAATCCGTATGAAGTATCTTAATATAAAGAAGGCGCTGGCTGCATGGCAGAATTTGCAGCCGCTGTCGGAGAAGGATAGAGAAAGGCTTAGCCGCCGCTTTACTGTGGACTTCAACTACAACAGTAACCATATTGAAGGTAATATGCTAACTTATGGGCAGACGGAAATATTGCTACTTTTCGGCAAGGTGGTTGGAGAGGCGGATGTGCGTGACGTACAAGAAATGACAGCAAGTAACGTAGGTCTGCGGATGATGACAGAAGAAGCTACAGTGAAAGGAATACCATTGACGCAGAATTTTATCCGAGCATTACATAAGACCATACTGCGCGAGGATTACACTGTATACCATAATCTACCTGGTGGTATACCGACAAGTTACGTGATTCATGCCGGACAGTATAAGACACGGCCTAACAGTGTCATTACACGATATGGAGACAGATTCGAGTATGCCTCACCAGAGGAGACTCCTGGACTGATGAGTGACTTGGTAGACTGGTATAATGCAGCAGAACAAGAGGGGAAACTCTCACCGGTAGAGTTGGCTGCGCTGTTTCACTACCGTTATATACGCATTCATCCTTTCGAGGACGGAAACGGTCGCATTGCCCGACTGATGGTGAATTATATCCTAACTCGCCACAACTATCCGATGATTGTGGTCCGTAGTCGCAAAAAGAGTGAATATCTGGAAGCTTTACATCAGGCTGATCTCGAAGTAGGGCCTATACCGAGTGATGGTGCTCATGCAGATAACAAGAATATCCGTCCCTTTTTGAAATATTTCAATGACTTGGTGACTACAGAAGTGTATAATGATGTACTGTTTGTGAGCGAGAGGGATGAGAATGTGTGGTGGTATGATGGGGAACGGATTGCATTTCGAACGCCAAATTATACAAAGATACTGAATGCTATGCGAACACAGCCGACTTTGACACTTGCGGACATGAAAGAAGAAACGGGCATCAGCGTGACGGCCATTCAGAAGTTATTGGATCAGCTGATTTCCAAGAAGTATGTTGAGCGTGGAGAGAAGGATGGCAGCTGGAGAGTGTTTGTGACACAATAAAGAGTGAGCATGGATGGCTCACCGACAATATATCCGACATCTGCCGTCCACTTATTGTCGGAGACTCCTTTATGATATTCAGTATTTTCAGCTGACGTTCAGTTAGTTTTGTCTCCGATATCGGGTACATTGACTGAAGCAAAAATAATGGTCTGAAACTGTGTAGGTGTTGATTTGAATATGGGTTTCAATATCATTTTCTAAAAAACTTTAAAATTACATTTGCTGTATTCTTTCCAATAACAGAAGAACTATCTACAATAACATTTGGTAATGCTGAAAAAGCAGATTTTATGGCTTCACTTCTTGCTTGTTTTCTACCACTCCCTTTCAATGATTCAACTCCATTCTGTAAATAATAACGAGTCACATATCCTATTCGTAAAGTCAATAAAGCATTTAGTGCTCCGTCAATCGCAGAACCAACAATAAATCCCGGTATTTTAACTTTGCTTAAAAGGCTCATAAAAATATTGCCATCAGGATTGCCGATATCTTCATTTATACTTTCTTCAATCTCTATATCTCCCATATCATGCCCTTGCATTGTATCATTTCCCATTTCCTCAAATAGTGTAATGTTGTCCATATTACTTAATGCTTTGGAGGCATAATATGATATAAATGCTACCGATAATATTCTTACATATTGTTTGAATAACTGTTGTTTAGGGATAGCAAGCAGTTCACCGGTCTGTGCCACTCCCAAGCAAGGGATGTCAACCGGTTGGATTTTGCATTCAACGCATCAATGACCGCTGTGAATG
>NZ_DBDF01000148.1 GCF_002293435.1 Bacteroides sp. UBA939
AAAGGGGTTATCGCTGTACAAAACCGTACTAAAATCGTGTCTGCTCCGTACCAGGGCCGTGTCAAAGCATTACCAACTCCGTACCCGCTCCGTATAAAGGTACCTTTATATGGAGTTGGTACGGACTTGGTACGGAGCAGATACGGAGCAGATAGTGTGTGATAGGGCCTGCATGATTCATTCTTTAACTCCTGAAGTATGAATAATGCAGGTTAACGTAGCTATCAGCCAACAAATTGGCTTTAACTCCTTAACTTCTAACGAAGTGATAACTCCTTTAACTACAGTATGAATAATGCAGGCTAAAGTAATCGTAACAAAGTACTAATTTTAAATATTTGAATTATGAAAAATGTATTGAAGCTTATTTTCTCTTCTTTGCTGGTATTGCCATTAACAATGAATGCCCAACAGCAAGACTATCCTGCGGGAACTACCCCCAATGAACACAACATTAACGGAGCTGATTATCCGCGCATTGGAGAAGACAGGCGGGTACACTTCAGAATACACGCTCCCAATGCCCAGAAAGTAGAAATCAGTTTCCGGGGCGAAATGACGAAGGAAGCGGACGGATACTGGACGCTCGTATCAAAGGGACCCGAAGTAATAGGTTTCCACTACTATCAGGTGATAATAGACGGGGTAAGCGTTGCCGACCCTAACGGTAAGACTTTCTTCGGCATGGGCAAATGGGTGAGCGGCATCGAAATCCCCGAAAAAGGCGTGGATTATTACTCTATAAAGAATGTGCCTCACGGACTAATCAGCTCAAGCCACTACTACTCCGATATCCGCAAGGAGTGGCGCAGGTGCATGGTTTATACTCCGGCGGAATATGACAAGAATCCTAACAAGAAGTATCCGGTGCTGTACCTGCAACACGGTATGGGAGAAAACGAAACAAGCTGGGCAAGCCAGGGCAAGATGAATTTCATTATGGATAACCTGATTGCCGAGGGCAAAGCCGAACCAATGATTGTAGTTATGGATAATGGTAATATTGAGGTGTTGAGAAACCAAGCGGGTGAAAGCCGCGAGGAGGCAAGGGCAAGGTTCGGCGCCGAATTCCCTAATATACTGGTGAAAGAAATTGTTCCTCATATCGAGTCCAACTTCCGGGCATTGACTGACAGAGATAACCGTGCCATGGCGGGACTTTCCTGGGGCGGGCTTCTTACGTTCAACACTACACTGAACAATCTGGATAAGTTTGCTTATATCGGTGGATTCAGCGGAGCAGGGCGTATTGATTTTGATGATTTCGACAATATATATGGTGGTGTATTCAAAGACCGTAAAGCGTTCAATGACAAGGTGCGTGTGTTCTTCTTGGGCATTGGTTCCGAAGAGCGTCCTGAAAGGACAAAGAGTCTTAGTGATGGACTGAAGGCTGCGGGTATCAATAATATCTATTATGAATCTCCCGGAACTGCTCACGAGTTCCTGACTTGGCGCAGGTGCTTGAAGGAGTTTGCGCCGATGTTGTTTAAGAAGTAAGGCAGGTGACTATTTGTAACCCATAAAACAAACTATAACGATGAACATTTTCCATCGAAAATCAGTGTTGGCAGCTTGTCTCGCTGCTATGATGAGTTTATGCGCCCACGCGCAGCAAGGTGAAACGTCGCCTCCGCTGTCCGACTACTTCTCGCCGGCAACCACAGGCGTGATGACACCGGACAATGAGGGATTCATTCAACGCTGGCTGCTGCTGGAGCCTATCGACAAGCCCAACCGCTCCAACACGGTCTTTACCGACAGTTACATTCGCGAAGCATTCGCCACTGAATACTTCCCGGGACAATTCACCGTCCTCCCCAAGAACGGGGATAAAGTGAAGGTAGGCAAACAGAAGCTTACCTGGCACGCACTCGAGAGCAAACTCTTTAACGTGAAGCTCTTCCGCTTCGCTTCCGGTATGAAGAAGCAAGTGTACGGCGTGCTGTTCTGGGCGGTCACCGTAATTGAATGTCCCGAAGAGATGGAGAATGTCCGCATGTCCGTAGGTTCCAACTCCGCATCCATGTGGTGGCTGAACGGTGAGGAAGCCGTAATCCTTTCGGGCGACCGACGCATGGTGAAGGACGACTGCATGTCGCGCCGACTGACCCTGAAGAAAGGCAAGAACATCATCCGGGGAGCCATCATCAACGGCCCCGGCATGAGCGACTTCTGTGTCCGCTTCGTCGATGAGAATGGGACTCCGGTTAAAAACATTACTATCAGTTATAAATGACACCATGAAAACAAAAGCGATACTTCTGGGCGCCGTAGCCCTGGCATCTGTATTGACGGCTGAGAAAGCAATTGCACAAACCGGTGCTCCATACATCCACGACCCCTCCACCATCATGGAGTGCGACGGTAAATATTATACCTTCGGCACACGCGGAGGCGGACTGATATCCGAAGACGGCTGGACATGGAACGAAGGCGGAGTAAGACCCGGCGGAGGCGCCGCCCCCGATGCCATGAAGATTGGCGACCGCTACCTGATTGCCTACAGCGCCACCGGAGGAGGACTCGGAGGAGGACACAAGGGCAAGGTACTGACCATGTGGAACAAGACCTTAGACCCCAACTCTCCCGACTTTGCCTACACCGAACCCATAGAAGTGGCAGCCTCCGTAGATGACGAAGACTGCGACGCCATTGATGCCGGACTGTTGCTCGACCCTACTGACGGACGCCTGTGGCTGTCCTACGGCACCTACTTCGGATTTATCAGACTCATAGAGCTTGACCCCGCAACCGGCAAGCGGATGGAGGGCAACAAGGAAATCAATATCGCCATTGATTGCGAAGCAACAACCCTAATCTACCGCAACGGGTGGTATTATCTGCTGGGAACGCACGGCACCTGCTGCGATGGCCCCAACTCTACCTACAACATTGTAGTAGGCCGTTCGCGCAAAGTAACAGGCCCATACGTCGACAATATGGGGAGGCAGATGCTGGAAGGCGGCGGTAAGATGGTGATTGCCGCAGGAAACCGTCAGACAGGCCCCGGGCACTTCGGGCTTTTCAAGGTTACCGACGGGGTGGAGAAGATGTCATGCCACTTTGAGTCCGACTTTGACCGGGGTGGGCGCAGTGTACTGGGCATACGTCCGCTCCTGTGGAAGAACGAATGGCCTGTTGCCGGTGAAGTATTCAAGGAAGGGACTTACGAGATAGAATCCGAGCGCAGAGGTTACGCCCTCGAGCTTGCTGTCGACTTTGTACGCATAGACTACGTCAGGCGCCGCACCTGGGAACCGGGTGAACCCATCACGCCTTTGAAGTCGCAAGCGTTGGAAGACGTAATTGGCACCTGGCCGCAGGGGGATATCTCTGTAAGAGCCGGCGATTACATGTTCCGCCCACACCAGAGGTGGACTATTACTGCCGTGCCCGATGCCGGCGGATACTTGGGCGGGCCTTATTACAAGATTGTGATTGAAGGAACCAATCGTGCACTCGCCGCTACGGCAGATGCGGAAGTCGTGACAGTGCCTGAGTTTACGGGAAGCCCCGAACAGTTATGGAGAATCGACCAGTTGACCGACGGCACTTACCGCATCATGCCCAAGGAAGTACCGGGAACGGACAAGGAACTGGTTCTGGTATCTGTAGGCGACAGTACTCCTTCGCTCGGAAAGTTTGATATGAACAGCGATAATTCCAAGTGGAACTTTCGCGATCATTAGCGTTTTGAATTATGAATTATTAAACACAGAGGCACGGAGACACAGAGTTTTTTCTTTCTTTTAAGAGGAGAATATGAACAAGAAAGAGTACAGAGAGAGAGCGACTACGTCGCAGAGAAAAAAAAACTCTGTGTCTCCTCTGTGTTTAGTAATCATAAAAAAATAAGTTG
>NZ_DBDF01000228.1:0-1652 GCF_002293435.1 Bacteroides sp. UBA939
GCGAAACGGGATCTCAATCAGGTTGCTGCGCAATACAAGCAATTCTTTAGACGCGGATAACGCGGATGACTCGGATTTTTAAATGCTGCGCTACGTTATCCCACCCGGAAGATAAAAAGAGAGCCGCGTCATCCGCGTTATCCGCGTCTAAAAAATGATAGTATAAACTAATTATGAACAGCTACTTATGAATAACTTATCATTTACTTGGTGCTGCACTCCCTTTTCCCTGGAAGAATTCCTCCTCCTTCTTCTTTTCCCGCAAATCCTTCAGCCAACTTTCAGCAGCGTTGTAGTAGTTGCTCGTATCTAATACAATGCCGCCTTGACTATCTATTTCCGGTTGTTCTTCTTTACCTTCTAATGGGCGGGTTTTCAGGAAAGCCTCCAGATAGCGTTCGGTATTCCTCTTATCTTTCAACGAGTACTGGTAGGTGAACGCTATGTCGTACAGGAGTTTATGATTCGTTTTGTCGTAGAGCTTGTAGCGCTCTAAAGTGGCTTCCACTTGCTCTTTGTACATTCCTGCCATTTTGTAGCAGTCACTCATGCCGATATAGAGGCGAGACATTGCAGAGTCCTTGGGAATACTCAATTTGATAGCACTTTCAAGGTAAGTCACGCCTTGTTCTTTCCAGGATGTTTTAGAACAGGCACGGCCTAAGTAATATAACAAGTTGACGTTTTCCGGGTCGTACTTTCGTGCAACTTCAAGTATGTCGTGAGCCTCATATAACTTATCGACTGCATAGTAACTGACTCCAAGATAGTAACAAGTATGGAAGGAACTGTCTCCCCGGTTAACTAAATATTCATATCGCTGAATAGCGGTCGGATAATCTTTATTCAGACAATACGCCAATGCATTCTGGCGGTTTACAACGATATTGGTAGAATCTATTTTGCGATACTTCTCCGTTGCTTCAATGGCTTGGTCATAAAAATCGCCGGCTATATTCAAAGCGCCCAGCTTGGCGGCTGCCAGATAATCATTAGGATATTTTTCCTGAATGACGTAATAACATCCCATAGCCGCCGGAGCTTCATTCCTGCCTTCGAAGCTTTGCGCCTGGAGGTGAAGTACAATTGCGGAACTGTCTTTCTCGGACATAAGGCTGCTCTCGCCTAATGCTTCTTCAAATTTCTGTTGGCTCAATAACAAACCGACGTATTGAATCCGTACATACTTATTGTCTGGATTCAAGTCCAGCGCTTCCCGGTAATAGTTTAACGCCTGGCTTCCTTTGGCTAATGATTTGCAACATTCCGCCGCTTCAATGTAAGCCCGCGGATTCAGAGAGTCTTGCAGCACGATTTCTTCATACACTTGTAGCGCTTCCAGGTTGTTGCCGAGGCTTTTCAATGCTTTCCCTTTCTGATAAAGTAGTGGAACTGTTGGAGTCTCTTTGTTGATGAGCGACAAAGCCGTTTCATAATCATAGTTTGCCATCGCCTCTTGAATTTGATTGGTATTCTGCGCCATTAGTAGTGAACAAACGCTGAAGCAGCATAGGGTGAGAAGTTTTCGCATAGCTTTTTATCTTTAGTACATTACTTAATTGAGCGCAAGTTACTAAAAATATTCTCTTTACGAAGTATTCGTAATGCCTTTTAGATAGATTAACTAAGTCAATGTTCATAATTAGTTTATA
>NZ_DBDF01000228.1:1746-43440 GCF_002293435.1 Bacteroides sp. UBA939
ATTGAGATTCCATTTCGCTATATCATCATTCATAATATAAACTAATTATGAACATCTACTTAACCTATATAATTCATACTGTGGGAGTTATCACTTCGTTATCCTGCATTATTCATACTGTAGGATTAGAAAGGATAATAAAATACCCCTGCCGTAGTATAGTACAACAGGGGTATTCTTATAAGATTAGGGCAACACACCCTCTATAAACCTGAATCTTTAAATAACCAATGTTATTAAGATAAACTTGTATACATTACATTAAGAAGCCTAACAAGATACCGGCTGCTACTGCCGATCCGATTACACCTGCCACGTTCGGGCCCATAGCATGCATCAACAGATAATTGGTCGGATCGTATTCCAGACCTACAACCTGAGAAATACGTGCCGAGTCGGGTACTGCGGATACACCGGCATTACCAATCAACGGATTAATCTTATTATCTTTCTTCAGGAAGAGATTGAATATCTTCACGAACAGTACTCCCGATGTGGTAGCAATGATGAATGACAATGCACCGAGACCGAAAATCTTGATAGAATCAACCGTCAGGAATTCAGATGCCTGAGTAGATGCACCTACCGTCAATCCCAGCAAGATAGTAATGGTATCAATCAGCGGGCCGCGGGCTGTTTCTGCCAAACGACGGGTTACACCGCTTTCTTTCAACAGGTTACCGAAGAACAGCATACCCAGCAGAGGTAAACCGGACGGAACCAGGAAGCAGGTCAGCAACAAACCGATAATCGGGAAGACAACTTTCTCCGTATGAGAAACAACGCGTGGAGGTTTCATACGAATCAAACGTTCGCGCTTATTAGTCAACGCGCGCATAATGGGCGGTTGGATTACAGGTACCAAAGCCATATACGAATAGGCTGATACCGCAATTGCACCCATCAGGTTAGGAGCCAGCTTAGATGACAGGAAGATAGCTGTCGGGCCATCGGCTCCGCCGATAATACCGATAGCACCGGCCTGCATCGGGTCGAATCCCATCTCCAGTGCAATCATGTAAGCACCAAAGATACCGAACTGTGCAGCTGCGCCGATTAGTAACAACTTAGGATTGGAAATCAAGGATGAAAAGTCGGTCATGGCGCCAAT
This sequence comes from Bacteroides sp. UBA939, assembly GCF_002293435.1. Taxonomy (GTDB): domain Bacteria; phylum Bacteroidota; class Bacteroidia; order Bacteroidales; family Bacteroidaceae; genus Bacteroides. Next base: position 2,858 of record NZ_DBDF01000228.1, read on the forward strand.
ACCCAAAAATATAAGCGGCGGATACCAGCCGGATGTTACTCCCTGATACAAGATGTTTAGTACAGAACCTTCTTCATAAATACCGACTTTAAGTCCGGCTTCCATGTTGAAAGGAATATTACCGATAAGCATACCGAAACCAATAGGAATCAGTAGCATCGGCTCAAATTCCTTGGCTACTGCCAAGTATATGAAAAACAAACCTACCAGAATCATGACAGCGTGTCCTACCGTAGCATTGGCAAAGCCCGTGTACGTCCAGAAGTCGGCAAGGTTGTTTCCTAAAAATGTGATAAATTCTCCCATATTATTCAATAATTACAAGGTCAGTACCTTCGAGAACAGACTCTCCTTTACTTACGTTGATGGCAGTTATTTTACCGTCTTTGTCGGCATTGATGTTGTTTTCCATTTTCATGGCTTCGAGAATGATGATGGTTTGTCCTCTTTTCACTTCATCACCTACATTGATTTTAATGTCGAGGATAACGCCCGGAAGCGGTGATTTCACGCCTGACTTTCCGGAAGAGGTAGCGGCAGGCTTCACAATCGGAGCAGGAGCAGCTGGGGCAGGGGTAGTATACGTGGAGCGCACTACCGGTTTAACGAATGCTTTGGGTGCTTTTTCCATTTCTACTTTGTACATGGTACCGTTCACTTCAACATGAGCGATATTCTCTTCAATATCTCCAATGGTAACTTTGTATGTATTACCGTTGATTTTATATTTATATTCTTTCATCGTTTTATCAATTTATGGGTGATTACTTTTTAAAAGGAGTCTCACGCAGTGTATAAATCTTCGAACTCCACGGCGAGTAGCTGCGTTTTATGCGGGTGATGGTGAGAACGGTATCTTCCACATCGTGCACATCGCTTTGCATTTCGTGCATCGCTAGGGAAATGGCTGCGAAAATCTCTCCCGGAGCTTCGCCCAGTCTCTTCTCTTTTGCTTCTTGCTTGTCTGTAATACCTTTAGCTCTCATTGCATTACGCTTGCTGAGGTTTACAGAAGCCTTTCCTATAAGCTTGAATGAAATGTAGAGAAGTATCAAGCCGAAGAATACTACGCTCATGGCAGAGATAGACATACCGATACCCGTACTGTCATGTTCCGCGAACTTTTCCATTTTAGCGTTGCTGTCGAGGGTCTTGTTGTTGGTACTTGGAGTAACGTACTTTTCGGCACTGTCATCTTTTATTTCCCAATTTTCCGCAGCATCGCTTACGCGGGCATAAGAGTAGTTAGCTTGCAATGCATTGGCGGGGATAGTAACCTGGTCCAGTAACTTACGGCCGGAGTCATAGAGTCCAATCCAGTTCTCCTTCGTAGGATCCAATGTAAAATTTGTATGGAATGTGCCACGTCTGGGATCTCCGTCCGCCCAGAACAATGCGTGTTGGCGTGGCTTAACCATAGTTAGTACATCCCCTTTAGGGACAAAATATGTAACGGTGTCACTGCCGGGCTGCGCTACCCGTAACAGGCAAGCGGCGAGATCGGCGCTAGTATACGATTTGTTGAATATTTCAATCCATGCACTGTGTACGCCGTAATCATCCTGAAAGTTGCTTTCATTGGTAATCAGCACTTCATTCAGTACCAGCTTATTGTTTGATTTCTGTTCTTTGCAAGAAGAAAATACGCCCAACGTCAGCAGCAAGGTAAGAAATATTCCGATTTTTGTTCTATTCATAATCGTTTTTGTTTTAGTGTAAAAAGCCTGATTACAAAGGAATATTACCATGCTTCTTAGCCGGATTAGTCACCTTCTTAGTCTGCAACTGTTGCAAAGCGCGGATAACGCGGAAGCGGGTATTACGCGGTTCGATTACATCATCAATGTAACCGTATTTAGCTGCATTGTAAGGATTGGCGAACAATTTGGTGTACTCCGCTTCTTTCTCTGCCAGGAATTGAGCCGGGTTTTCCTGATCTTTGGCTTCACGGGCGTACAATACTTCTACGGCACCTGCACCACCCATTACGGCGATTTCGGCAGTAGGCCATGCATAGTTCATGTCGCCACGAAGCTGTTTACAGCTCATTACGATGTGCGAACCACCATAAGATTTACGAAGTGTTACGGTTACTTTTGGTACGGTAGCTTCACCATAAGCATACAGCAACTTGGCACCGTGCAAGATTACACCGTTGTATTCCTGACCTGTTCCCGGAAGGAAGCCCGGAACGTCTACCAACGAAACTATAGGAATATTGAAAGCATCGCAGAAGCGGACAAAGCGTGCACCTTTACGGGATGCGTTGCTGTCGAGCACACCTGCCAGGTATTGAGGCTGGTTGGCAACTATACCTACGGACTGTCCGTTGAAGCGTGCGAAGCCGATAATGATGTTTTTTGAGTAGTCTTTCTGAATTTCCAGGAATTCGCCGTTGTCTACAATGGCGCCGATAACCTCGTACATGTCGTAAGGTTTGTTGGGACTGTCGGGAATAATCTCGTTCAGAGAGTCTTCCAGACGATCAATAGGATCAGTACAATTTATGTAAGGAGCTTCTTCCAGATTATTCTGAGGAATGTAGCTCAACAGATTACGGAGCAATGCCAAACCTTCTTCTTCTGTCTTGGCTGTAAAATGAGTTACGCCTGATTTGGTAGAGTGAACGCTTGCACCGCCCAGGTTTTCCTGAGATACGTCTTCACCTGTCACGGTCTTAACAACCTTCGGGCCGGTGAGGAACATGTAAGAAGTACCTTCCATCATCAGCGTGAAGTCGGTCAGCGCAGGTGAATAAACAGCACCACCGGCACATGGGCCGAAGATACCGGATATCTGAGGAATAACGCCTGATGCAAGAATGTTGCGTTGGAAGATTTCGGCATAGCCTGCTAAGGCGTTGATACCTTCCTGGATACGGGCGCCACCTGAATCGTTGATACCAATGCAAGGAGCACCCATCTTCATAGCTTGATCCATGACTTTGCAAATCTTCAAAGACATTGTTTCAGATAAAGAACCGGCTGAAACCGTAAAATCTTGTGCAAAGATATAAACTAAACGGCCTTCGATAGTACCGCAACCGGTTACTACGCCATCACCGGGGTAGTGTTTCTTGTCCATGTCGAAGTTGGTGCATCTGTGCTCAACGAACATGTCCATTTCTTCGAAACTACCTTCATCGAGAAGCATGGCTATACGCTCGCGAGCCGTATATTTACCTTTCTCGTGCTGCTTGGCAATCGCTTTCTCACCACCACCCAGACGCGCGGCTGTCCGGCGGTCTATAAGTTCCTTAATCTTTTCAAGTTGATTACTCATTTTATTAAAATATAATGGATTAATATTATTCTGTGAATTATAATATAAAAATTAGGAATTGCAGGTTACACTAATTTAATGTGTAATTGCAATTCCTATATAAATTACGGCTTTTCGCAAAGTTCTGTCAATACGCCTAATGTTGATTTCGGATGTAGGAAAGCGATGTTCAAGCCTTCTGCACCTTTGCGTGGAGCTTTGTCGATGAGGCGAACTCCGGCAGCTTCAATCTCCGCCAATGCGTTTGCTACGCCATCTTCAATAGCAAATGCCACGTGGTGGACTCCTGCACCTTTATTCTCAATGAATTTGGCAATAGTGCTTTCGGGAGAAGTTGGTTCAAGAAGTTCGATTTTTGTATCGCCGACTTTTAGGAAAGCAGTTCTTACTTTCTGGTCTTCTACTGTTTCGATGTTGTAACACTTCAGACCTAATACATTTTCGTAATATGGCAGGGCTTCTTCAATGCTTTGTACAGCAATACCCAAATGCTCAATGTGTGAAATCTTCATAACTCTATTTATTAGTTTGCAATAATATCTAAGATTACAAGGTATAAAACGACGCAAAGAAAGATATTTCTTCCTAAATAGAGAAATATTTCGTCAATTAATTATTGGATAATTGAACTTTGGAAGACTTTTTTTAGACTTCTGTTTAGAAGTCGAGTAGAAGACGAACGTTTATCTGACGAGATGTAAGGTAATTGGGTACGGCAAACCGGTTATTCTGCGTGTCTGTTACCCAATAATAGGAGTTGATATTGTTGATATTGAGCAAATTGAAAACATCAATACCCAGCCAGAGGCTGCGAATGCCGTTCCGGTTTTCCTGTTCTGAGTGGTCTATGAGACAGCGAGACATACCTATGTCAATGCGGCGGTAGGGTGAAGTGCGAAAGATTGCAGCTTCTCGCCCGCTATGGGGAGGGCCGAAAGGAAGTCCGCCTGACAGTGTACCTTTCAAATTCATCTTCCATTTACGGTTGCCGGGAAAATAATCGGTAAAATAAAGCGAAAGCATGTAACGCTGGTCAGTGGGGCGGGGGAGCCATTGTCCGTTTATCTTTTCTTCGGTTTTCATCAAAGAGAAAGTCAGCCACGAGTCTGTTCCGGGAACAAATTCGCCGAATAACTTCATGTCTATACCGGTGGCATAACCTTTGGAGAGGTTGCGCCCGTAATAGCTGATGCGTACATTATCTATATTATAAGGTATAAGGTTGCTGAGTGCCTTATAATATACTTCCATTGAAAAGCGGAAGGGGCGTTCCATGGCACGAAAGTTATAATCGCCGCCTGCAACGAAATGTAGCGAGCGTTGTGAGCGTATGTTGGGGTTCAACGATACGGTGGTTACACTTCCGTGTTGAGTCGTATCACGTAATTCCTTATAGAATGGCGCCTGATAATAAATTCCCGCGGCAATTCGCAAAGTGAATTTCTCATTGAATGCAGGAATAAGTGCCAAAGATGCGCGGGGACTGAAAATGAATTCCTTGTTCCAGTCCCAGTAACTGCCTCGTACGCCGGCTGTTAAGGTGAACAACCCGGCAGAAGCCTGAAAGCGGTAGGTGTCTTGTAAGAAGAAGTTGTACCGCTTGCTGTCTGTTTCGTTTTGAGAGCGGAGGGTATAGAATAATTCCGGTCCTTCAGGGCTTTGAGGCATGGAGTATCCGGCTGAGTCGCGCATTTCCCATTCGCGCATCCGGTCTTTAAAGTGTTCCTGTTTAAATTCTGCACCCCATTGTACGGTGTGGCTTTTTAGCCGGTGGTTTCCTGTGAGTGAGAAACTCTGCACATTCGCGGTAAGGTAGTTGCGGGCATGTTCCATGTAGGTGCCTACTCCAATGGTTTCAGAGGTTTCGTTTCCATTGCCTGCACCGTCTATCCGGTTACCGCCACCATCCAGTGAGTTTAGCCAGAACTGACCGGTGATATCATAAGTTTCCTGTTCTTTGGTGCGGAAAGCGGAAGCTTGCAGGGTAATGCTGTTTTCCTCGTTCAGGCGGTAGGTGGAATATGCGGTTCCAAAGAAGGTGCGGAACAAGTCTTTCTCTTGTCCTTCAAAATATACTTTGAATTCCCGTACGTTGCTTAGCGTTCCAAATCGGGTGTAACGGTCTTCCGGCTTGAAATGGTAACGGTTCTGGGAGATGTTTCCTATAATGCCCACTTCCCATTGTTTTGAAGGTGTCCAGCTCAGGTAGGTTTGGTAATCAATGAATTGCGGGTTATATTCTCCTTTTGTGTCGAGTGTACCCAACAGGTATTGATTGGTTTTATAACGAATGCCGTTTGTCCAGGTTAGCTTTTTAGCGGCAACTCCCATATATACCGAAGCTCCCAGCAGGCTGGCGGCAACATTGCCTTCCGTACGTTCCGGTTTTTTATAAGTGATGTCCAGTACGGACGACATTTTATCCCCGTATTTGGCTTCGTATCCACCTGTGGAAAATCCCACCGACTGTATCATGTCAGGATTAATAAAACTTAGTCCTTCCTGTTCTCCCGACCGGATAAGTAAAGGACGGTATATCTCTATGCCGTTTACGTACACCATATTCTCGTCGAAACTGCCGCCACGTACATTGTACTGCGAGCTGAGTTCATTGTTATTGCTTACTCCGGCTTGTGTGGCAATCACCGATTCAATACTTCCGCCCGAAGCGTCAGGCACTAACCGGCTTTGTCCGATATCTATCTGTTGCACAGTTCCTGTTTGCCTGCGCCGTTCGGTAACACTCACTTCGCCCAGTTCAAAATCCATGGACGGTAAAGTCATGTTCAGGCTGATATTCCCCTGAGGGCGTACTAATTTCCGTTTTCTGGTTTGATATCCTAACATAGAGAAGACGACTGTTACGCTATCCCGGCTTTCGAACTTCAGTGAATATCGTCCTTTCAGGTTACTGACTGTGCCAATAGCCGTCCCTTCCAATCGTATTGTCGCCAATTCAACCGGATTGCCGTTTTCGTCCGTAATTGTTCCGCCTATCTTTACCGTTTGTTGTGCGATGGCGGGAGTGGAGAATAGTAACAGGATAGATGTCAGTAACCAAAAATGCTTCATATTTTATACTTAACGGGGAAAACTTAGGAAACGTATAGTTGGAGGATAAGAATATTTCATATTTTTGTTGGTATGTATTGGATTTGGTATATATTTGTAGCGTTTAAACATATAACATTTTATTTATTCACTAAGAAAACTAACTATTATGAAACGTAAATTCTTATTTGTTTTATTGGCTTTGGTATCGGTAATGGCTTCAGCACAAGTAACTTGGAATGCAAAAGCAGGTCTGAATGTGAGCAATTATACTGGTGATGGAAGAGGGGATGCAAAAATTGGTTTTAAATTAGGTGCAGGTTTAGATTATGCCTTTAATGACACATGGTCTTTGCAACCTTCTTTATTACTCATAACTAAAGGAATGTAGGACTCTGAAGACGGAGTGAGTGCTTCGATAAATGCAATGTATTTGGAGTTGCCGATAATGGTGGCTGCGCGTTTTCCGGTATCTGATAAAGCGAGCTTGGTGATTAATGGTGGTCCATATTTGGCGTATGGTGTTGGTGGAAAAGTAAAATATAAAGAAAATGATGTTGAAGTCAGTGTTGATACTTTTGGAGAATATTTTTCATTCAAACGTTTTGATGCCGGACTTGGCTTGGGGATTGGTTTTGATTTTGGTAAATTTGTAATTAGCTGGGATTCTGAATTAGGTTTAGTTGATCTCATGGATGATCTGAATTTTAAAAACACCTGTTTTTCTCTTGGTGTTGCCTACAAATTTTAGTAATTTGAAATGGAATAAAAATTATTCTTAAACTCTACCACTGTTGAAATATAGATATATCTGAATAGAATAGTATAAGAAGATAGCTGCATGAGCGTGATGATTTGTTTATCGTCACGCTTTTGCTTTATCATCACTTCATTTCCCAAAATGAATCTCACCTCCGCAGTGCATACAAAATACCACCCAAAGAAGTAACAATATTCGATTTAATAGCTACTTTTGTGCGCTCATTTGCGGATACAATGTAATCTCTTTCGTGGGAAATGAGAAACATTCTGTATGTTTGGTGCGTTAATATATCTATAATTTTATAAGTAACCTGATTGAGGGTTTTTATATGAGAGGAATGCGTACGTTATGTCTTTGGCTCTTGCTGTTGCCTGCCGGCGACGCATCTGCCCAGTTAGTAGAGAAGGTTCTGGACGCCTTTAGTGAAGATACTTTGGGGGCGGTTGTTATCCAAAAGGCGGATACAGATTCGGTATATCTGCTGAAAGTGAAAGCGGATTTGGCGGCGGCAAGGTTGCATGAAGCTAACCTCAGGATGGAGATAGAGCAGATGAGGCTGAAGTATGATGCGGCGGACTCCGTGAAGCTTGCCAAACAGCGGCTTCGCATTGATTCATTGCGGAAGATGACTTCGGGTGTTCCCGTAGTGGTGGAAAATGATACACTGTATTACCTGTTTGCCAAGCGTGGCGGCCATACTCCCCAGCAACGTGCCGAAATGAATGCAACGGCGATTACGGAACTCGGTAAGCGGTTCAACCTCCAACCGGATTCGGTTTATGTAGAAAGCAGTGATATTGTCACCGACTTGATGTATGGTAATGAAGTTCTTGCTTCTTTTACGGATCAGGATGGTTTGTGGGCGGATTGTTCGCGCGATCAACTGGCAACCGCCAAACGGAAAGTGATAGTAGAGAAGCTGAAAGTGATGAAAGACAAATATAGCTTGTGGCAGCTTGGCGAACATATTCTCTATTTTATTCTCGTAATTATAGGTCAGTATTTGCTGTTCAGGCTCACCACCTGGCTGTTTAATAAGCTGAAAGTCCGTATTCAGCGGTTGAAGGACACTAAACTGAAGCCTGTCTCCATTCAGGATTATGAACTGCTGGATACGCAGAAGCAAGTGAATCTGCTTGTTTTCTTGACAAACCTGTTGCGCTATATCGTGATGTTGCTGCAACTGGTTCTGACGGTTCCATTACTCTTCTCCATATTCCCTCAGACTGAGGAGCTTGCTTACAAGCTGCTTTCGTATATATGGAACCCGATAAAGAGTATTTTCCTGAGCATAGTGGACTATGTTCCTAATTTGTTTACCATCTTTGTGATATGGCTTGCTGTGAAGTACCTGGTGAGATTGGTACGTTATCTGGCCAATGAAATACAATCGGAACGGTTGAAGATAGGTGGTTTCTATGCCGACTGGGCTATGCCGACGTTCCATATTGTACGCTTCCTGCTTTATGCATTTATGATTGCGATGATTTATCCTTATTTACCGGGTTCCCAGTCGGGTGTTTTTCAGGGAATATCGGTCTTTGTGGGATTGATAGTTTCGTTAGGTTCGAGTACGGTGATCGGAAATATTATTGCAGGGTTGGTAATCACCTATATGCGCCCTTTCAAATTGGGCGACCGTATCAAGCTGAATGACACTACGGGAAATGTAATAGAAAAGACTCCGCTGGTAACACGCATTCGTACCCCGAAGAATGAGGTAGTAACGATTCCTAATTCCTTCATCATGTCTTCGCATACGGTGAACTTTAGTCAGTCGGCGCGCGATTACGGGCTGATTGTCCACTCTGAAGTAAGTTTTGGTTATGATATTCCCTGGCGGAAGACACACCAGTTGTTGATAGAAGCTGCGCTGAATACTCCCGGAGTTCTGGACGATCCTCGTCCGTTTGTGTTAGAAACGTCCTTGCAAGATTATTATCCGGTTTATCAGGTGAATGCTTATATTAAGGATGCCGATCGGTTGGCACAGATTTACTCCGACCTTCATCAGAACATTCAGGATCGTTTCAATGAAGAAGGTATCGAGATTATGTCGCCACACTACATCGCTATGCGCAATGGCAGTGAGGCGGCGGCGCCGAAGGATGATTTGCGCGAGAAGAAGTAATCGTTTTGAGCTAATTACTAATTGTTGATTCACTAAGATTTAGTTCTTAGTGAACAAAGAACTAATATCTGTTTTGCATAAATCTTTTCGTTCGACGTATGTCGAATGATTATGCGATATATGTCGAATAATTATTCGACAGCTGTCGAACGTAAATTCGACAACCGTCGAACGAAAAGATTTATGCAATCGCAGAGATAGATTTATTATAAATAGCGACTAAATGATAGGCTAAACAGAATCAGCTCCAGATGTACAGACTAAAACATTTATGAATGATAGAATTCATTTCTTATTTGGGTTTTATAAATCCTATTGGGTTACGCGGTTTTTCTGAAAGCCTTTTTTGTGATTGTAGTTCAGCTAATGTTCGATTAATTAACTCCAATTGCATTCGGGTATCATCGTTGATATCGTTGTAGTCTGCAAATACTTCCTCGATATACTCTTTGAGTTCCTTCACTTCTTTCTCTATGTTACCTATTCGGTCAGGAGAATTGACTATCATTTGGCGCATGGCAACGAAGGCCCGTACTACCAATACGCTGGTTTGTATTGCAATATCGCTTCTAAGGATACTTGATAGCATCACTACCCCATGTTCTGTAAATGCTAATGGAAGAGCCCATTTTGGTCTTTTGCTTCGGGATGTCATCACAAATTGTGATGAGATACCCTCCCATTCATCATTTGATAACTGAAACATGAAGTCTTCCGGAAAGCGATCTATATTACGTTTGACGGATTGGTTAAGGACACGTGTTTCTACTTGGTATAAAATAGCCAAGTCAAAGTCAAGCATAACCCTTTGGCTACGTATCTCGTATATCTTACTTTGGATAAATTGTAATTGTTCCATTTTTAAATACTATTTCAGTTCGGAGGATTTCCTCAACTACGGTTGATGAGGATTTCCAACCTTGGTAGGGAAGAGTCTCATTTGACTTTTTGAGCTGTAATCATGAATAAGATAGTTCATATTCTCCATTAAGGTTGATTTTGAAAACAGCAGTTTGTTTCTTTCCACTGTAAAAGGTTACTGTATAGTAGGCATACACAAAGTTCCCATTCTTCCCAATCTTTATAAATTCTATTTGTGGCTGATTGGTAGAATCATTATCTTTAATAATATCCCTAATTTTTATAGACCAAGAAATCTCGTTGAAAAAATTACTTTTATTTATTGAATAATTGTCGACAAGTATGAAATTGTACATATCCAGTGGTAAGTAATCTCCTATTGGTTTTACTATTGCATTATTAATTGTTTCAATTACTTCCAAATTGGAATTTATGATGTTGATGTTTATTGTAGTATAGTTGTTTTTTTTATTTGTAATTTCAAGAATCGTATTGTCGAACCATTGGCAATGGTTGTAGAATATTTCATTTTGATAAGAATTAGCAGGAGAGGTTCTTGCTTTTAATGGTTTAAACTCCTTATTGTAAGTTTGCAAGTGAAACACGTAACCGCCGACTCTATCTGATTCTACAATGAACTGTATAACATATCCTTCGTTTAAGAAAAAAACATCTTGTGGTCTAAATTGGACTAATTCTTTTTCACCATAGCCTAAATCAATTTCAATATTTGAGATTCTTTCTATTTCGAATTCCCTTTGTGTATTTGTTGCCAAATTTGTTACTTGCACGCGAATATGTCTGTCACTTTTATAACTTGAGGTAATTATTATATTTTCTATATCATTTGAAGCAGAGCAATATTGCATTGTGAGTATTTCTCCGTTATCTTCTTCACTGTTGCAGCTAATGAAAAACAATACGAAGATGAGTAATAAATAGTTCTTTTTCATAATTGTATATTTTTTATGATTATAAAATTGAATAAAAGAGGGCTTATTAGTTCAACTGTGATTAATAAACTCCATTGTTAATTTATTTAGTTTCGTACATGTCTATGGCCTTGAAATATTCCTCTGTAAAATTATAGAGCTCATCAAGTGATAGTATCGGATGCTTGACATCTTTCTTGTTTTCATCAATAGTCGCTACGTATTTCTGAGCTGTATTGAAGTACATGCGGCAAATAGCTTTCCTATTGTTGTCATCAAGTAATATTGAGAAGTATGTCTGCGCATCACGATAAACAATACGAGTAACATCGACTTTGGATCGGCAGATAGCTCTTATGATCCTAAAAGCCTCTAGTTCTTCCTCTGTTGTTACAATCTTTGAATCTTCTACTGGAGTAGTCGGTTCTTCAACTTTTATTTCTTCTTTTTCTTCAACTTTTAATGCTCCTTTTAGGCGCTCACTGATAATATCATTTATATATGAACTGATAGACTTTTTAACTAGTGGAGTAAATTGGTCTATTACATTTTGATACATAGTCCCATCATATACTTGTTTTGCAAGAAGTTTCACAAGCTCAGTACTTGGGTTGCTGAATTCACGTTGGATTATATTCTTCAACTCGCCCATATATTTTAATTCGCTTGCTGAAGTAAGAATGTTGTTTATATCAAAGTAGGACTTGTGGAATTTTTTTAATTCTTCCATTTGATTGTCTTTCATATCGGTAATATCGATTTCCAAAAATGGTTTTTCGTCCATACGGTTTGCTTCTTTAAGGTCCGTATAGAACTTATAGATAATCCCATTAGTCAGCAGGCCAAATTTGGCTTTTGATACGTGAAAATAGCGAATAAGTTGGTTGTCATGTAAGTTCAAATCCTGTTTCCAGTGCTTACACTCAATTAGAAGAATTGGTTCGTCATTTTTCATGATGGCATAATCAATTTTCTCACCCTTTTTAATGCCAATATCGCAGATCATCTCTGGAATGACCTCCAACGGGTTAAATACATCATAACCTAAAGAGTTGATAAACGGCATGATAAAAGCATTTTTTGTTGCTTCTTCTGTGTGGATGTTTTCTTTTAGTTTGCCGATTCTATCAGCAAGTTGCTTAATTGCATCTTTAAAATCCATGATAATAGCGTTTTTAGTTTATAATAAAAAATGTCATAAATGTTTTTATTTAGAATACATACATATCATAACCCGATAGATGCCATAATATATTTTCGCAGGTATCAAGAACGTAGGTCTTACCCATCCAATGAAAGTTCTTTCATTAATCTTCTTTATTCACACTCTTGATCCGTTAGTTTACTCGGGTGTCATGCTGTTACTTGTTACAGAAATGACAAAGTCTATTCCCTTAATTGATAAGATAATCTGTTCACGGGCGTTATATTTGACCGAGACTATGAAATCATTGGGTGTGCTTCCTTGACCTGAGATGGGAAGTAGTGGCATGTATCAATCCGTTTGCTATTTCTGTATTGAAATCAAAAATTGAGGTAGGTATATTTTTTATGAGATATCGTGATAATATCTCTTGATAATAATATTGGCTTTGAATTTTTGCATTACTTTTTTTGATATTTTTCTCTTGCTTGTTTCTAATCCAGATAGATAAGATTGATCAATATCTATTTTATCCGCGAATTCTTTTCGAATAAGGCTTAGATACTTGCTTAATTTCTTAATGATTATCATTGTTATATATCTAATTATGATGATATTGCAAAGGTATTTATATTTTGTATCATATAAACGCACAAATATACAAGATTTGTGCGAGAAAATAAAATTTTTGATATAACTAAAATGGGTTAGATGTGAAAAAGTTCAATTTAAAAAATATAATGAAAGACGGATCTATCCTATTTCTAAATATTGTTGGTCTATCCGTTTTAGAGTTGCGAAGATAGAAGAGGGTTTTACTTTGATGAAATATTGAGCTATTTCAGTGTTGAGACATACACTGATTATCAGTAGCTTATGATAATAGGTGTAATATTTTGGTGTAACAAATACTATTTTTAAAGAATTAAGGTGTTGGTTTACTGTGTCTAGAAATGATACATAAAAAAGAAAAGCCGCTAATCTCTTGATTAACAGCTTTCTCAGTGGAGCGTATCGGACTCGAACCGATCACCTCGACACTGCCAGTGTCGCGCTCTAGCCAGATGAGCTAACGCCCCGTTGCTTTTTTCGCTAACGTTTGCAGGTTTTCTCTTTTTTTGGTGGCGCAAATATAATGCATTATTCTGAAATAATTGCTATGTTTGCGAAACAAAATGAAAAAAAGAGTATGCTGATATATAATACAACTTATAATGTAGAAGAAGGGCAGGAAGATAATTTCCTGATTTGGATAAAAGAATATTATCTGCCTGAGGTGGAGAAACATGGGGCGTTACGTTTCCCGCGCATAACCCGTATTCTTAGTCATCGCGAAGCGGGAAGTTCCTCTTACTCACTTCAGTTTGAAGTCGAAAACTCCGCGCTCTTACACCGTTGGCATCTGGAGAAAGGCATAAAGCTGAATGAAGAATTGATTAAAGTTTTCAAAGATAAAGTAGTCGGATTCCCTACGCTAATGGAGGTAATACAGTGATACAACCGGTTAAGGAAAAAATAATTCTGGGCATCGACCCCGGTACTACCATTATGGGCTACGGGGTTCTGCGTGTACAGGGTACAAAGCCCGATATGATAGCAATGGGCATAATCGACCTTCGTAAATTCGGTGACCACTACCTTAAACTGCGTCATATACACGAGAGAGTGTTGGGTATCATCGAAAGCTATTTGCCTGATGAACTTGCTATCGAAGCGCCTTTTTTTGGAAAGAATGTACAATCTATGCTGAAACTGGGGCGGGCGCAAGGTGTCGCAATGGCTGTTGCCCTCAGCAGAGATATACCTATTACTGAGTATGCTCCCTTGAAAATTAAAATGGCTATCACCGGAAACGGGCAGGCTTCCAAAGAACAGGTGGCGGATATGTTGCAACGCATGCTCCACTTCGCCAAGGATGATATGCCTACTTTCATGGATGCTACGGACGGACTTGCCGCGGCATACTGTCATTTCCTGCAGATGGGGCGTCCTGCGGTAGAAAAAGGATATAACGGATGGAAAGATTATATTGCTAAAAATCCGGGTAAGATTAAAAAGTAAACCGGATACAGGTATTTACTAAAATTGAATATTAATCAAATGAATACTACCATGAAACTGAATGAACTTGCCTTGATAGGAGTTGCTGCGGCAACAATTACCGGTTGTACTCCGGTGAAGACGGAGTATGCGTCTTATGAATTGTATCCCGTTCGTTCGAGTAGTTTAGCAGAGATGGAGTACACTCCCGAAGCTACGAACTTTACATTATGGGCGCCAACCGCCGATGAAGTGCGTTTGATGTTATTCGATTCGGGCGACGGAGGGCATGCTTATAAGACCATTTCGATGGTGAGCGACAAAGAAGGAACCTGGACGGCAAAAGAAGAAGATGACCTGATGGGCAAGTTCTATACATTCAATGTAAAAATCGATGATAAATGGCTGGGAGATACTCCGGGCATCAATGCCAAGGCAGTAGGCGTAAATGGAAAACGCGCCGCGGTTATTGATATGGAGGAGACTAATCCTGAAGGTTGGGCGGCGGACAAACGTCCGGTATTGGCTTCTCCGGTTGATGCGGTTATTTATGAAATGCATCATCGTGATTTCTCTATCGACCCTTCATCAGGGATTCAGCATAAAGGTAAATTCCTGGCATTGACGGAAGAAGGTACGCTTAGTCCGGGAAAATTGGCAACCGGTATAGACCATTTGAAGGAACTGGGCATAACGCACGTGCATATTTTGCCTTCCTACGACTATGCTTCGGTAGACGAAACCAGGCTGGATGAAAACAAATACAATTGGGGATATGACCCGCAGAATTATAATGTACCCGACGGATCCTATTCTACCGACCCTTATAATCCTTCCGTTCGTATCAAGGAGTTCAAGCAAATGGTACAGGCTTTGCATAAAGCAGGTATTGGTGTTGTGCTGGATGTGGTTTACAATCATACTTTTAACACGACAGGCAGTAACTTTGAGCGTACTGTGCCGGGATACTTCTATCGCCAGATGCCGGATGGCGGTTTCGCCGATGCTTCGGCTTGTGGCAATGAAACGGCAAGTAACCGCCCCATGATGCGTAAGTACATGATAGAATCCGTGCTGTACTGGGTTAACGAATACCATCTGGATGGTTTCCGTTTTGACCTGATGGGTATTCATGATATTGCGACGATGAATGAGATACGTAAGGTAGTTACGGCCGTAGACCCAAGTATTATTATTTATGGAGAAGGTTGGGCTGCCAAGGCTCCTCAGATGCCGGAAGACTCGTTGGCTATGAAGGCGAATATTTACCGGATGCCGGGTATTGCCGCATTCTCCGACGAAATGCGTGACGGTTTGCGTGGCCCATTCAATGACAACCATCAGGGAGCTTTCCTTGCAGGGATTCCCGGTGGAGAAGAAAGTATTAAGTTCGGAATAGTAGGAGCTATCAAGCACTCTCAGGTAGATAATGATTCGGTGAATTACAGTAAGGCATCTTGGGCTGAACAGCCGACACAAATGATTAGTTACGTTTCCTGTCACGACGACATGTGCCTGGTGGACAGGCTGAAGGCAAGCGTTCCGGGTATTACGCCACAGGAGTTGGGTAAACTGGATAAATTGGCTCAAACGGTTGTGTTTACTTCGCAAGGCGTACCGTTCATTTATGCCGGTGAGGAAGTTATGCGTGATAAGCAAGGTGTTCATAACAGTTTCGAAAGTCCGGATTCTATCAATGCCATTGATTGGAAACGTAAGGCAGAACATGCAGATGTATTTGCGTATTATAAGGGTTTGATACAGTTACGTAAGAATCATCCTGCATTCCGTATGGGCGATGCGGATATGGTACGCAAGCAGTTGGAATTCCTTCCGGTTGAAGGAAAGAATCTGATAGCTTACCGGTTGAAGGAACATGCTAACGGAGATGCCTGGGAAGATATTATTGTTGCATTGAACTCCCGTAAAGAACCGGCTAAATTGGCAGTTCCCGAAAGTAAGTACACAGTGGTTTGTAAAGACGGTCTTATCAGTGAAAAAGGTTTAGGCACATTGCAGGGGTCGGAGGTCATAGTTCCTGCACAATCTGCCCTGATCATTTACAAATGATACAACAAAATAAGATATGCCCGGCGGAGGGCGTGGTACGTAATCCGTTGGTTCGTTTGGTTGCACCCGTATTGGTTTGCCTGTCGGCCATGGTTACCTGTTATGAAGCGGGATTGCCTGCTACTATTTCCAACCGCCTGCTTCTGAAACGTAACTGATAGCAAATATTCCGGATGATGAAAAAACTGTTATTTCTGTTGTTAATACCTTGCTTTCTTGTTTGCTGTAATGGAAACAGGGAGAATGTGTCTGTTGAAACAGCGCAGATAAAACCCGACTCTTTTGCAGTTGGCTTGAACTTATATAATAAAGGGAGACAGATTGCTGAAAGTTCTACTAATATGGATAGTGTACTGTTCTATATGCGGTTGGCGGAAGGCTTTTTCAAGCGTGGCAGAGATAAGACATGGATAAATTGTGATATTGCCGCTATCTATTTTTCAAGAGGCGAGAGGGATAAAGCTATCTCTTATTATGGAAAAGCGTGCCATACGGCAAGTGGATGGCAGTATAGTGATATCTGCCAGAGGATTGTGAAAGCATACGCCACTGCCGGACGTTACCGGGAAGGAGTGGTAGCCTTGGACAGTATCCGGAAATTCATGGATCACAGGAATGCGGTTCCTTATTATCATCTGGCGAAAGGAAATCTTTTGGCGGGCATAAATGAGTATGACTCGGCTGCTACCAGTTACCGTGAAGCATCTATGTCATTAAATCGTTGGGTTGCTGCCGAGGCATCACGGAGATTGAAACTATTATATGCTACCCAGGGTAAGGACAGTAGTTCGTTTTATTCGGCGATTGCTGCAAACGAGCATTTTATAAATGAATTAAGACGGGAAGAAAATATAGATAGCCAGGTAAAGTATGAGAGTGCGAAACTGGAAAATGAACTGAATCGTCTGAAAATAGACAAACAAAGACGGGAAATCTGGCTTCTGACTTTAGTGCTTGTATTTGTAATAGCGTTTGCAGTAGCCTATATCGTTTGGCAACGGCGTAAACGTCAGATGGATAAGCAACTTTGGCGTGAACAGTCCTTGAGGTTGGAACAGACGGAACAACTGTTGCGGCAATCGGAAGAATTAAGTATTTTGCGTGAAAAGGAAAGCGCCCTCCGTGAATCGCTTTTCCGCCGGATGAAGTCCTTCCATAAAATACCTTCTCTGGAACAGGAAGAAGAATCGTTGGCGGAAGATGCCGAAAGAAGTCATAATCACCGCATAGCTCTGTCTGATGAAGAGTGGGAAGAAATACGCCAGACGGTAGACGGCAGTTATGATAAATTCTCTGTGCGGTTGCAGAAAGCTTTTCCGGGATTAAGCATGAAGGATGTCTATTTCTGTTGTCTTGTAAAAATCAATGTGAGTATTAAAGACCTGTCTGATATCTATTGCATCAGTCGTACTTCAATCAGTCGCAAGAAGCAGCGTATGAAACGGGATAAGTTGGGGTTGACGACAAACAATGAAACATTAGATGATTTTTTGCGTCTCTTTTAGAATCTTGTCTATCTGTATAATACAGTGTAAAATGATAAGTGCTTAATAATTAGCTTATTATGTGTTACGTAGCTAACAGGTTTTGTCTATATGATTTTTTGTTTGCGCCTTAATATGCCTCTACCTTTGTCCCATTGTTTCACACGATAAAAAATTAAGAATATGAAAAGACAATGGAAAGTAACAGGATGTTTGGCAAGTCTTACGCTCATTATGTGCTTGACTGCCTGTGTAAATGGAAAACAAAAAGGTTATGCAGAATTGGATGGACAGCCGGTGGTTGGCTCCGTAGAAGTATCGAACGGAGATTCTGTGTGGGTCTGTAATTTGTCGGCGTTGAAAGATACTGTAATGCTTCCGCTAAGTTATTTTACGGAAGAATTGCAAATTGTGAAGCTGGACAATCGGGACGAGGCATTGGTACCTGCAAGGAATGTAGAGGTGTCCGATAATTATATATTGGTATGGGGAGAAAAGCAAACTCCTTTTAAGCTTTTCGATAAATCGGGCAAATATCTTTGTAACGTCGGCTCTTTCGGGCAAGGTCCCGGTGAATATCAAATGATATACGATGCCCAGATAGACGAAGCGGGCGGACGCATTTATTTGTTGCCTTGGAGCGCCAGATCTCTGTTGGTTTATGACTTGAAAGGGCAAACATTGCCGAGTATTCCATTACCGCAGTTTGTACCGAAAGGTGTTTTCAAAGCAAACACGAAAGACTCCCTGCTTTCAGTATTCCTTCTACCATTTAGCGACCTGCCTTATGTAGCATGGACTCAGAAGTTTAATGGAGAGGTACAGGATACGATAACCTCGCGCCATTTGGCAGTTAAACGTGATTTTAGCAATGAAGTGGCGTCTAACAAGAATGGTTCTGATTTGGATGTATCTATCTTTACATTCTTTGAGCGCCGCCCGGATACTCTCTATCATTATAAGAATGGACGTCTGAATCCGCGTTTTACAATGGATTTCGGTAAAAAAGAAGTTCCTATCCACGGTTATAATGAGTTGCCGCTTCATTTCGTTGGTAATACGGCTGTAGAGAAGCAGGTAGCGGAGAATGGTTTCGTCACGGAAGATTGGGCTGATTTTATAATGGATAAACAAACCTTAAAGGGAGCTTTCTTTAAAGTTACGAATGATTTCCTGGGAAATATGCCGATTTCATACTTTGCATATAATTGCAATAACGGTTATTATTCATTGAATTTTGAACCTGCTTCTTTGAAAGATAGCTTGGAGAAATACTTGGAGGCAGGAACAGACATTTCGGCGAGTGACCGGGAACGCTTACAGAAGTTGATAGATAGCATTCAGGAGAATGATAACAATTATATAGTGTATGCTAAGTTGAAAAAATAGCAGATTGCAGGAGCAAAAACCAATAACTCTAATGAAGCAATTACTTTACCTTATATTGTTCTCTCTATTGTTACTCTCTGCTTGTAAGCAGAGAGTAGCAAAGGAGCAACAAACCGAAACTGATACTCTATCTGTAACTGATACTCGGAAACTGATAACTGACGCTCCTTTGGTGGCGGGTAGTGTGATGTTGAAAGATGAAGATTTCGGAGAAGTGATAGAACTGACCGGTACTCATCAGATTTTGGACGAGGAAGGGCCTATCTTTAAAATGTCGGAACCGGAAATGATAGTCAGGAATGGATATTTCCTGTTGCAGAACCGTCCTGCTATGTCATACACCCGTCGCCCGGACGGAACGGTTGAAGTTGTGAAACCTAAAGAAGAAGGGTTGGATTGTTTCTTTCATTGGTATCGCTTGCCCGATTTCCGTTATATTACTTCTTTCGGGATAGGAGGGAATGGACCGAATGAGTTTAGCTTTCCGCATCTTGCGCCTTCCTGTGCATCAGTTGATGGTACATACTTGTATGAAACCACCACAATGCAACTGTATGAAACGGATACGACAGGTGTGTTGAAACCTTCTCCTTTTACTCTCAAATCGATAAAAGGTTCTTCTTATTCCGACCGGCAGATATGCGTGGCTTCGCGGGATACTTTCTATTATGTGGATAATATACCCCGCGGGAAAGCAATAATCCGTACCGTATATCAGGGAGACAGTTTGCAGACAGAGCAAATTTATAATTTGGCATTCAGCAAGAAACACCGTTCGTGGAGTCCGTATATAGGCGATTTCATTATCTCTCCTTCCGGTAATCGCATGGTGTATGCTTATAAGTACTTCCGTAAGATATTGGTGATGGATAAATCCGCTCAGACCGTACGGGATATTACGTTTGAAGCTGAAAGTGTGGAAGCGAAGAATGATATACTTACGTTAGGGCCGGATAATATAACCCATTATTGGGGAATATCTGCTACGGACGATTACTTTTTTCTGACTTATAGCGGACGTACTCCTCTCCAGGTGACACGCGAGAACGGTAAAGGTGATGGATATATCTTTGTGGAGCAATACGATTGGGGTGGTAATCCGGTGGCGCGCTACAGGCTTGACCATTGGGGCAGGGTTATATCGGACGGAAAGCAATTGTATCAGGTATGTTACATGTATGATGATCCGCTTTTCCTTTATACATTGCCCGGGAAGGAGTGAAGTGAACTTAAACAATATGTAGATTGCTGTTGTTGATATGATTAGTATTAAACTAATTTGAAACACTCATTCTTATGAAAAATTCTTTTTTTAGTCGGTTTGCTCCTAAAGAATCTAAGTTTTTTCCCCTGTTGAAGCAATTATCGGAAGTAGTATGTACGGCATCAGACCTTTTGGTAGAGAGTCTGCAATATGACACAACGGAGAAAAGAACCGATTACTATAAGCAAATTAAAGCACTGGAACGCAAGGGTGACAAACTAACCTGCCTAATCTTTGACGAACTGGAAACTACTTTTATAACTCCTTTCGACCGCGAAGATATTCATGCATTGGCATCAAAGATGGATGATGTTATTGATGGGATAAACAGTTGCGCCAAACGCATCACTATCTATAATCCCCATCTGATTTCCGACAGCGGAAAAGAACTTAGCCGGCTAATTCAGCAGGAAGCTATGTGCATCAGCAAAGCTATGGACGAACTGGAAACTTTCCGTCGGAAACCCGGTATCTTACACGGATATTGTAATAAGTTGCATGATATCGAAAATCAGGCGGATGATGTCTATGAGTTCTTTATCAAGAAACTTTTTGAGGAAGAAACGGATTGCATCGAACTCGTTAAAGTTAAAGAAATCATGCACGGATTGGAGGAAACGACGGATGCGGCTGAACACGTGGGAAAGGTATTGAAGAATCTGATTATAAAGTATGCATAGAAATAAGGTGAGACTATGGAATTATTAATCATAATTATTGTACTGGCTCTGATATTCGATTATATTAATGGTTTTCACGATGCGGCTAATTCAATAGCTACTATTGTATCAACCAGAGTTCTTACCCCTTTTCAGGCAGTAATATGGGCTGCTTTCTTCAATTTCGTTGCTTTCTTTATCGCTAAACACATAATCGGAGGCTTCGGTATTGCCAACACAGTGTCCAAGACCGTGATAGAGCAATACATCACTTTACCTATTATATTATCGGGAGTGATTGCAGCTATTATTTGGAATCTGTTTACCTGGTGGAAAGGTATCCCTTCTTCTTCTTCGCACACGCTAATCGGCGGTTTTGCGGGAGCGGCTATTATGGCTCATGGCTTTGAAGCTATAGAAGTTAATATTATTCTGCAAATTGCCGCTTTCATCTTTCTGGCTCCTTTGATTGGAATGGTTGTGGCGTTCGGATTTTCCTTGTTGGTTCTTTATGCATGCCGGCGTGTACGTCCTCGTACGGCTGAGGTCTGGTTTAAGAAACTGCAACTTGTGTCTTCGGCCATGTTTAGTATAGGTCATGGATTGAATGACTCCCAAAAGGTGATGGGTATTATAGCCGCCGCCATGATAGCCGCTCATTCGGAAGGTTTGGGAATGGGAGTAAGTAGCATTGACGACTTACCGGACTGGGTTGCATTTTCCTGTTTTGCGGCAATTTCTCTTGGAACAATGTCCGGCGGCTGGAAGATTGTAAAAACAATGGGTACCAAAATAACCAAGGTTACACCTTTTGAAGGAGTTATTGCTGAGACAGCCGGAGCTTTTACATTGTATCTTACGGAGTATCTGAAAATCCCGGTTAGTACCACTCATACAATAGCCGGATCCATTATCGGGGTTGGAGCTACCAAACGTCTTTCCGCCGTTCGCTGGGGAATAACGAAAAGCCTGATGACGGCATGGATACTGACTATTCCGGTAAGTGCATTGCTGGCAACTTGCATTTACTGGGTTATAAGTCGTTCTTTTCTCGGCATTTATTGACTATTATGAGCGAAAAGTAGAATAGAAATAACTATTTTTGCGTTCAATATAAATAATATGAGAGAAAGCTGATGAAAGAAAGACTTATAGGATTAATAAAGATATACGTCATTTTCGTTTGTATCTTTATTCTACAGAAACCGTTATTTATTCTCTATTACAGTGCTTTATATCCCAATATGTCGTGGACAGACCCATTTCTGATTATCTGGCATGGTTTACCTTTGGACTTTTCCCTTGCCGGATATTTAACAATTATTCCCGGATTATTCTTTATCCTATCCGCCTGGACTCTTTCCAAATCGCTGCTCCGTATCTGGAACGGTTACTTCCTTCTCATTTCAGTTCTGCTTTCCATCATCTTTGTTGTCGATATAGGTTTATATGAGTATCGGGGGGGCAGGTTGGATGCTACTCCGCTTTTCTATTTCTTCTCTTCCCCAAAGGATGCGCTGACAAGTGTCAATGTATGGCAGGTGTTGGGAGGAGTATTTGTAATAGTAATATATACTCTGTTACTATACGCTACTTTTCTTTGGGTACATAAAAACACCTGGAAAAGACTGAGGCTTCCATACCACAGATTATCCGTTTCCGGGTTGATACTGCTGGTGATAGGCTTGCTTTTCATTCCTATCCGTGGCGGCTTTACCGTATCCACAATGAATACGGGAAAAGTTTATTTCAGTTCCGACCCGCGTATGAACCATGCGGCTATTAATCCGGCGTTCAGCTTGATGGAATCTCTTGCAAAACAAAAGGACTTTGGAAGTCAAGAGAAATTATATGATGACATTGATAAAAGATAGAACAACATGATTTTATTGGATATTTTACATGAATTGAATGAAGCAGACACGAGTGTTTTCTTCTCGATAAACCGGTTGCATAGTTTGTTTTTTGATTATTTCATGAGTGCCTATAGCGGAAAGTTGGTATGGATACCTCTGTATGCCGCCATTTGTTACGTAATGCTGCGTAACTTCCACTGGAAAACGACCTTGCTTTGTATGCTTGCGGTGGCGCTTACTATTACCATTGCCGACCAGGTTTGCTCTGCATGGATACGTCCTTATGTAGAACGTTTGCGTCCATCCAATTTGGCGAACCCCATATCCGAGCTGGTGCATATTGTAAACGGGAAGCGTGGCGGGCGGTATGGTTTTCCTTCTTGCCATGCTGCCAATACATTCGGATTAGCGTTCTTCATCTGGTTTCTTTTCCGGAAGCGTTGGCTCACTGTTTTCTTCATGGCTTGGGCATTGCTGACTTGCTATTCGCGTGTTTATCTGGGAGTGCATTACCCGGGAGATATTGTGGCGGGTACGTTAGTCGGATTCATCTCTGCGTATTTGGTGTATCGCCTTTTCCTGAAAATAAGCAAGTATAAGACTATGGATAAGGTGATGCATGTTAATGCACCGGTATTGGTGGGCGGAGTAACGATAGTGGGAATATTGATATATTCTACTGTAATGATAGTATAGATTGGGAGGGGGATTACTGTTTCTGCACTCATTTTTGCAGTTAAAAGTAGAACCTAAGCATTGGTTTGGCATAGTTCTATATATAATGTACGCGCGTGTACGCGTACGCGCGCATGCGCGCATACCCGGAGTTTTGACACTCTACCCTCACGCTCTCACTTTTTTCTTGTATCCCTTTATTCATCGGCGTTTAAACAGGTGAGGGTAGGTGTGAGGGTAGAGTTACTCTCACTCTTACTCTCACTTTTACCTTGCGCACGGGATATATATGGTTCCCGGACGGGATATATGCGGTGCGTGCACCATCTATATCCCGTGCGCGAACCGCATATATGCGGTGTAAGTACCATCTATATGCCGTGCGCGAACCGCATATATGCCGTGATTTATCCTGACTTTTCCTGAATTTCCCAACGCGGCTTTGTTCTTTTGCGCTTTCTCGGGAGAAGGATGATAGTTCATAATTCATTCCACCACCCACTTCTCTATGTTGCGCGTCTCGGCAGAGAAGTTTACGCCTATCTTGAATAGTTGCCGGGAATCGTGTTCAAACGGACGGGCATACTGCTTTTCTTCTATCTGCAGCAAAGCCTCTTCGGCGGTGCCGTCCAACTTGAACTCCATGACGTAAATAAACTTGTCTGTTTGAAGTACTAAGTCTATGCGACCGGCGCTCGTATGGTATTCTGCTTTTACATAAAAACCTACAAGTTTGAATACAATAAAGAGTACATTCTGATAGTGCAGTTCCAAGTCGCGAATCAGTTCATAAGGGGTGTCGGAGAAGAAGCTTTGCAGGCGGTGGAAGAAGGAGTCATAGTCGCCCGATTCTATTTCGCGGACAAACTTTTGAATCTCAAAGGAAGATTCCACCGCATCGGTATTGGCATAGAAAGGAAGCAGGAATTTAACAAACCCCTCTTCTACCTCACGGTTAGGAAAGCCCAGACTGTATATACCAAAACGCTCATCATACCCTTTTATAGTAAGATATCCGCTCTGATAAATTACGGGAATCGGATTAGTAGAAGCAGAATCAATGCTGTTCAACACATCGGCGCTCGTTTCTTCGTGCATTATCCGTTCAAGGTTGTAACGATGCTTTTTCAGTAACTCCACCAGGTAGGTAGGTGTACCGGTCTCGAACCAGTAACTGTCGAATTCCATACTGGCAAATGTATTGAGTATGCTGAACGGATTATAGATACCTATGGAGCCGGGTGCGAAATGATAGCCGTCGTAATATTCTTTCAGCTTGCTGCAAACCCCTTCATACGTCATCCCACGGGCATCGGCCAATTCATGAAGTTCCACTTCCAGATTATCATGCAACTCCTGTTCACTTATGCCACAAATATCCACGAACTGACTACGCATGGAAATATCCCTCAAATTGTTCAAGTCGCTGAATACGCTTACCTTGCCGAACTTGGTAACGCCTGTCAGCAAGGCGAATTTGATGTAGCCGTCCATTGACTTCATTACACCATAAAATGCCTTCAACGTATTACGATACGCTTCCTGCAAGGCATCGTTACCGATGGCCTGCAACATAGGTTTATCATATTCATCCACCAAGATTACGACCTGTTGTCCTGTCTTCTCGAAAGCCTTTCGAATAACCCGGTAAAAGCGTTCCTCCGGCGCACGGTCCGAATAAGGCGAATCGTATTCCTGTTCCCAATCTTCCAGATGTTTATTCAGTTCCTGCAACAATGCCTCTTCGCTGTCATACTTGCGTGCATTGAGATCCAGGTGCAGAATCGGATGTTTCGTCCAGTCCTTCTCCAACTGCTCCATTGCCAATCCTTCGAAAAGTTCCTTCTTTCCTTGGAAGTAAGCCTCGAGCGTAGAAATAAGCAAGCTCTTGCCGAAGCGGCGGGGGCGGCTGAGGAAGTAATACCGTCCTGTTTTCACTAACTTGTAAATCAGGGCGGTTTTGTCAACATACATATAGCCATCGTTGCGAAGACTCTCAAAATTCTGAATACCGATAGGATAAAGTTTGCTCATAATTGCGGCGTTTATAGTGTACACGATGAATTATGAATTAGTAAACACAGAGGCACAGAGACACGGAGTTCTCGTAATTCATAATTCATAATTCAAAATTCATAATTCAACTATCCACTTCTCTATGTTACGCATCTCAGCAGAGAAGTTTACACCAATCTTGAATAGCTGCCGGGAGTCGTGCTCAAAAGGCAGGGCGTACTGCTTCTCTTCTATCTGTTGCAGTGCTTCTTCGGCGGTGCCGTTCAGCTTGAACTCCATGACGTAAACAAACTTATCCGTTTGAAGGATCAGGTCTATGCGCCCGGCACTCGTGCGGTATTCCGCCTTCACGTAGAAGCCTACCAGCTTGAAGACAATAAACAGAACGTTTTGATAGTGCAGCTCCAAGTCGCGAACCAGTTCGTAAGGAGTATCGGAGAAGAAGCTTTGCAGGCGGCGGAAGAAAGCATCACAATCGCCCGCACGTACTTCCCGGACAAACTTCTGAATCTCAAAAGCAGATTCCACCGCATCGGTATTGGCATAGAAAGGAAGTAGGAATTTAACGAAGCCTTCTTCCACTTCACGATTAGGGAAGCCCAGACTATACGTTCCGAACTCCTTATCATACCCTTTTATTGTAAGGTATCCGCTCTGATAAATTACAGGAATCGGATTAGTGGAAGTGGAATCAATGCTGTTCAACACATCGGCGCTCGTTTCCTCGTGCGTTATCTGCTCGAGGTTGTAACGATGCTTTTTCAGCAGTTCTACCAGGTAGGTGGGCGTGCCCGTCTCAAACCAGTAGCTGCCAAACTTCAACTTGGCGAATGTATTGAGCAAGCTGAACGGATTGTACATCCCAGTAGAATCTTCTACGAAATGATAGCCGTCGTAACAGGCTTTCAGTTCAGAGCAGACTTTCTCGTAAGTCATCTTCTGCTGAGTTGCCAGTGCATGAAGGTCTTCCTCCAGGTTATCATGAATCTCCTGCTCTGTGATGCCGCAAATTTCCACGTAGCGTTCGTCCATTGAAATATCCATCAGGTTGTTCAGGTCGCTGAACACGCTTACTTTGCCGAACTTGGTAACGCCTGTCAGCAGGGCGAATTTGATGCAGCCGTCTTCACTCTTCAACGCGCCGTAGAAGGCTTTCAGTGTGTTTCGGAAGGATGTTTGCAAGGCTTCGTTTCCAATGGCTTGCAGCATGGGCTTATCATATTCGTCCACAAGGATGACGACGCGTTGTCCCGTCTGTTCATAAGCACGCTCAATGATACCTTCAAAACGCATGGCGAGAGAGGTTTCCGCAGGTTCCACCCCATACATCTTCTCCCATCTCACTAAGGTGCGGTTCAGCTTATTTTCCAGACTTTCCGGCGTATCGTATTTTTCGGTATTAAGGTCAATACGCAGAATCGGATGTTTCGTCCAGTCCTTCTCCAACCGCTCCATTGCCAATCCTTCGAAGAGTTCCTTCTTTCCTTGGAAGTAAGCTTCGAGCGTAGAAATAAGCAGGCTCTTGCCGAAACGGCGGGGGCGGCTGAGGAAATAATAGCTGCCCGTTTCTACTAATTTATAGATTAAGGCTGTCTTATCCACATAGAAGAAGCCTCTTTTGCGGAGCTTCTCGAAATTCTGAATACCGATAGGATAAAGTTTACTCATAATTGCGGCGTTTATAGTAAGCACATGGCAAAGATAGGAAATTTCAATGAAGAATAGATGGCACAGGTTTCTATTTTTATGAATTACGGCTACCCTTCCTGATGAAATAAAGGCAGTTACCACGACAGGCAACGACCTTTACTATCGAACCGGCTACGCCGGTATTAACTATTTCTTCATCATAACGCCTGCCCCTTTACTACGCGCATCCTGAACTACGCCTTTTGAGCAGGCTTTAGGTCAAAGCACGAAGTGAACTAAGGAAGGAGAACACGAAATCCTAAAGCTCTGTTGATAGCATCAGAACGATTTTCTTCAGGCCTATAATTCGAGCGACAAGACTGTGCAATAGTACCCCACGAGCCACCGCGACTCACGCGACGGCAGTCGCTATCAGAATCAGTGACATCAGCACAATCAGAACACCACTCCCCTACATTACCTGTCATATCATATATACCCTTAAATCCGCAACTAAAGAAAGGAAGAAAATACAGTCCACTTACCCCATTAATACATGGCAGAATAGCTTAGAAAGCGCATTGTTCATACAATTAATCCTTCTGCCACCGGCCGTCGACAAAGTCATTGCATAAGTCAAAGACATTCTGTTTGGCAGGCTCGCTTTCATCAGGCTTTACGTCTTCGTACACACAGATGAGCTTTTTGTCTTCATCATAATATACATAAGGGCAAAGCAGAGGGCGGTGCTTTTTCGAAGGATTGAGATCAACAAAAAAGAGCTTGCCCTTAGTGAGGTAGTCGTATCTTGCCTGCACTTCGGCAAGGGAGCGGCAGATGTAAAATGCACGGAAATAACGATTCTCGTGCATACGGTCGTACGAGTCGAAACAGGGATAAAGCGCATAGTGATACAGAATGTAGCAACTACCGGAAAGACGGTAATAATGCATCCTCCCGATTTCAATCAATTCCGGAACTACCTTGCGCGAGAACCAGAAACGATTGGAACTGACCAACAAGTTATTCTCTATTTTGTACTTCCTGCCCCGAATACGCATGAATTCGTTTTGCTTTTCTGTGGATTGCATCTGTTTCTATTTTTTTAGTAAGAATTTCAAAAGCTTACAGAATCTCAGAAAGTACATTAATTGATTACCCAATCCCTATTGTAAGGCACTGTTTTCTTCGGATCGTAATGCATTCCCGCCTGTGTCGGTATTTTCAGAACGTATGTACGTCCGCTTTTGTTTTGCAGGGAAGTGTCGCGCAACCAGGGGTTGGCATCTTTCAGTTGGGCATAAGTGATGCCTTTGTTTTTGGCGAACTGTGCCAGATTGTCGATACCCGTATTGACGGTGACTTCCGTATAAGGAATAGGCGGATAAAGATCTTCCCGTTTCAGCAGGAAGCCGTAGCGTTGCGGATTGCTGATGATAGCTTTGGCGGCAAGCAGACGGAACATATAGCGGGAAGTTTCTTCAACCAGCCAGAGGTCTACCGCCTGGTCTACAAGCTGTTTTTTCATTTCGGAAGAAATGCGGCCCTGTCCGGCATTGTAGGCGGCGGCTACGCAGAGCCAGTTACCGTACACCCGGTATGCATCTTTCAGATACTTGCATGCTGCGCGGGTTGCTTTTTCTACGTGGTAGCGTTCGTCGATGTTGGTATTGACTTCGAGGCCGAATTCGCGTCCGGTAGTTTGCATGAACTGCCAGATTCCGGAGGCTCCTGCCGGACTGCGGGCAAGGGTGTTGAGATTGCTTTCTATTACAGCAAGGTATTTGATGTCGTCGGGCACACCGTTTTCTTTCAGTATCGGTTCGATGATGGGAAAGAAACGGTTGGCGCGCTTGATGGTTAGCATGGTGGTGGAGTGCATGTAGGTGAACGACATCTGTTCACGGTCCATACGTTCGCGATGGTCGTAACGTTTCAGGTCAATTTCCTGTCCGACAAAACTGATTTTATCCGGTACGGCAGGGGATGTGACGCAGTAAGGAACTTCGGACTTAACAGATTGCTGTTCAGGGTTTATTGCACTGTTTCCCAGCAGGAGAGGGAGTGTGGCGCCTGCACACAAGGCTACCGAGGCGACTATCAGGATATGTATAGAGTTCTTTTTCATCTTCGGAATGTTCTTTATTTGGAGGGCGAATGTACGACATTAATGGAAATGAGGCAAGGAAAAAGGCTTGGAATCACTATTTTGCGAAACAATTTATGTATGGGATGTTTTTTAACCTGAATAATTCATGCTTCAGGAGTTAGAGTAGTTAAAGTAGTTATCAGCCAACAAGTTGTCTTAGTAGTTAAAGCCGATACTAATGTTATATGATTCACGGAGTATTGGCTTTAACTACTTAACTCCTAACGAAGTGATAACTACTTTAACTACAGTATGAATAATGCAGGTTAATGATAAAATACATTCTTCAGTGATACAATGAGATCCTGAATAAACTTAAAACAGGGAATTTGTTGGCATATATTTCAGCTTCAATTCCTGAAATCAACAACAAGCAATATCAAACAAGTCGCAAAGTAGACGAGGATTTTAAAACCAATTTGAACAATCAAATAATCTTTGACGACAAATTGGCCAAATGGAATTACTTGATTAAACACACTTAAATTGACTAAGTTATTTTTAAAACGTTACATAGTAATGTTTTACTGTCAGAGAACTATAAAAGAGGACAGACAGAAGTGTTATAGATATTTCTCCCACAGATAACGGAGCGGACCAAACAAACGTGCGGTTACGCTCCGTTCGTCCGTCATAACTTCCGCTGTGCCGGAAAGTTCTCCTTTGAAGTCCAGTTGCCTGCCATAAGAGGTACGTAAGTTTTGTGGCAGGCTCACGGTAACCGTGTACACATTCTCTTCATTCGCCAATAGTGAAACGGACAACACCTCTCCGGTGAGGAATCCGAATTCCATGTATGGGTATCCCGCAACGCTGATATTTACTCTTTGCCCGGGAGCTACCTTGCCCGATCCACTGACGGGTAGCTTTATTTTCCCAATAATGTCTCCGGGGGTAGATGCCACTATTGAGAACACCTTATCGCCTGCCTTGACATTCTGGTTCTTTTGCCATATATTATTGTAGGATAGTACACCTCCGGCAGGGCTGATGAAAAGACACCCCAATTCCCAATCGCTGATACTTACTTTCAAATCATTGAGAGTTGCCTTTAGAGAAGCATTCAGCGTATTGGCTTCCCGACTGCGCTCCATCCTTATTTCTACGATACTCTGTTGTAACTGTGCCTCCTGTATTCTGGCAGATGAAAGTGAAGTCATTAATTGCTCTTGTCCTTGCCTGCGGTTCAGATAGGTTTGCTGTGCCTCTTCGTAATCAGCTTTTGATATCAGTCCCTTGTCGAACAGTATCTTTTCACGCCCGTGGGTAGTGAAGGCTATCTGCACTTGTTCCTTATCCAGTTCCGCTTGTTTGTTCAGGTGGAGGATATACCTTTGATATTCCTTTAGTTCTTTGCATGCAGCTTGTTCCTTTTGTGCATAGAGGTCTATTGACAGGAAATTGCGGTAGTCCGTCAGATCCCTTATGAACGAAGCATAAGCATTTTGTATGGTTCCAAGTTCCGGTTTCTCAGGAAATACAGCTTGACAGATGCAACTGTCCGTCAGAATAAACGTGGCAAGCAGCTCTTTTATGTTGAGAACGTCAGCGGTGACAGCCGGATTCTCCAGTACGGCTATGATATCTCCTGCCTGCACAGTATCCCGGTCTTTGCGGTACACTTCCTGCAACTTTCCACTTCCCTTTGATACAATCCATGCAGGCGGATGTTCTGTGGTGACGGTAATTTCAGCGGTTACGATATCCGGATATTTGAAAAAACAGCCACCGATGAAAAGCAATGCCAGTATCCCGAAGAAAACAGTGATTCCCCATCTGATTAGTACGTGTGGCGGTCGTGTCAGTATCTCCTGCACGTCCTCACATCTTAATTCTATGTCTTTTTCTTCTTCCTTTTTCATAACTTTCAATTAGCTTCGGTCAAAACTTTATCTGATTTTTAATATCAAAGTATAGCCTCAACTCTCAAAGCTCCAATTGATTTTTAACCAGTTTGTAATATCTTCCTTCCAAAGCAATCAGTTCTTCGTGTGTTCCGGTCTCTGCTATTCTGCCTTGGTCTATTACGATGATTTGCTCTGCATTTCTTACGGTACTCAACCGGTGTGCTACAACTACGGATGTTCTTCCTTTGAAGAAGGTTTGCAGGTTGTTCATGATGATGTGTTCGTTATTGGCATCCAGTGCGTTGGTTGCTTCGTCGAAGAAGATGAATTCTGGGTCTTTGTACACGGCGCGGGCTATGAGTATGCGTTGCTTCTGCCCCTGGCTTAGCCCATGTCCTTCCTGACCTATCTTAGTATTGTATCCCAAAGGCAATTCTTCTATGAAATTGTGTATGTTCGCCACTTCAGCGGCATGACGCAGGCGTTTCTTGTCGATGTGCTCCACTCCGGGAGCAATGTTCCCGGCAATACTGTCAGAGAAAATAAAACCATCCTGCATAACCACACCGCACCGCTTGCGCCATTCACGAATACTATAACTTCCCAATGGGGCATCCCCAATGAAGATATCGCCGCTCGCAGGCAAGTAAAACCCTAACAGTAGTTTAACGAGTG
The DNA here is from genome assembly GCF_002293435.1 of Bacteroides sp. UBA939. Classification (GTDB taxonomy): domain Bacteria; phylum Bacteroidota; class Bacteroidia; order Bacteroidales; family Bacteroidaceae; genus Bacteroides. Next base: position 34,775 of record NZ_DBDF01000228.1, read on the forward strand.
TTGTCTTTCCGCTTCCGCTCATACCCACAATGGCAGTTTGTCTGCCCGGAGGAATCACCAAACTCACATTGTCCAATGTTGGGTGTTCGCTTAGCGGGTCATATTTGAAGTTAACTTTTTGCAGTCTTATTTCTTTTCCTTCCGGTATTTCACGTATCAATTCATGTGTGGGGTTTTCTTCGTCCGGCTTGTCGCGCACTTCGCTCAGGCGATTCATACTCAGGCGTGCATCCTGCATATCGCGGGCAAAAGTAATGAGTTCGTTTACCGGACTGTTCAATTGCCCGATGATATATTGTACGGACAGCATCATACCCAGTGTCATTTCTCCTTTCACTACCAAGCTTGCCACGAGTGCGGTAATCAGAAGATTTTTACTTTGATTAATCAGTACCGCTCCTGAATCCTGATATTGTCGCAAAGCAAGACTTCTGATGTTTACCCTGAATAGCTTCGCCTGTATTCGTTCCCATTCCCAACGCTTCTGTTGCTCGCAAGCACTGAGTTTTATTTCCTGCATACCGTTTACCAGTTGTACTACCGTACTTTGGTTGGCACTTTGTTGGGCGAAACGCTTGTGGTCCAGTTCGGCGCGCTTCTTCATGAAAAGCCAGACGTATGCAACATACAAGGCGCTCCCGCCTATGAAAATAAAAAATATCATGCCGCTGTACACCAGTAGTACAATACCGAAGATGATAATATTGAATACGGAAAAGATAACGCTGAGGCTGCTTCCCGTCAGGAAATCCTGTATGCGTTTATGGTCGTTAATGCGTTGCAGGATATCTCCCGTCATTTTACTGTCAAAGTAGCTGATAGGCATCTTCATCAGTTTGATAAGGAAGTCTGATATGAGAGCAATATTGATACGCGTACCCAGATGTAACAGTATCCATCCTCGTATGAACTCTACGGCACTACTGCTGAAAGACAGCATCAGTTGGGCAATCAGTACCAGATAGATAAAACCAAGATTCTGGTTGTTGATACCGAAGTCCACTACCGATTGTGTGAGGAATGGCAACATGAGTTGTAGCATGCTACCCAACAGTAGACCTAAAAGTAATTGCCCAACCATGTTTCGGTATGGGCGGAGATAAGAGTAAAGGAAACTAAAGCCTTTGCGGTTTACTTTGTCCTCTTCGTCCTCTATTGTATAAAATTCCGGTGTAGGTTCCAGTAATAATGCTACCCCTGTAGCTTCTCCATCCTTTTGCGAACTTAACCAGCAATTACAAAATTCTTCTTTGGTGTATTTTAGTTTTCCTGCACCGGGATCGGCTACCCAAACATACTTATCATTGAGTTTATATACTACGACAAAGTGTTGCTGGTTCCAATGTATGATGCAGGGCAAAGGAGCTTCCTTAAGCTTTTCATAACCCACTTGTACGCAAATACTGCGAAAACCTATCTTTTCTGCCGCTTCGCTGATGCCAAGCATGGATACTCCTTCACGGGTGATGAATGACTTTTCCCTCAACCCTTCCAATGAATAGCGCTTGCCATAGAAAGCGGCTACCATGCGAAGGCAGGTAGGACCGCAATCCATGACATCGTGCTGAGTATAGTAAGGAAAGTTTTTCACTATTTCATTATGCCATCTAATACTTCTTTCAATTCAGGATAGTTACTGGGGCGTGGTAAATCCTTATGTAAAATTTCCCCTGTCGGACTGATTAATATATATCGTGGAATCTCATAATTATCTGTCCCATACACTTTCTTCTGAATATCCTGTTGTAAGTTGGAAGATGCTCTTAGATGAAAACCTGCCAATTTGTAGCTTTTGATACAGTTGTTCCAGGCCTTTTCCTGATTTTTCAGATCAATAGATACATATAAGGTAACTGCATCTTTGTATGTGCTCAGTATTTCTTCCACTTTGTCTTTATGGCTGAACTCTGCTCTGCACGGCATACACCAACTTGCCCATAAGTCTATGTACAAGTATTTTCCTTTTAGTTCTTCTACGTCTTTTAACTGCGAAAGAGAATCAATCTTTTCCTTAATAAATATCTGATCAGCAGAAAACTCATCTACAGAATCATTTTCTTCTTTTACTTTTTCATTTATGATAGCGGTGTATTCACTGTCGGGAAATTCTTCATTAAAAAACTTTTTCAATTTACTCAAATTCATTTCACCGGTATCATATTTTAATTGTACCATACACGCATTACCTAATAAAGCCGATTGCATTTTCTTAGGAGCATACAAATATGTCATGTATGGTCCAAAAGTATCAGGATCATATCCTTCAGGGCACCCTTGGTCTCGATAATAAAAATCTGAATATTTTGATACATATAATATTCTTGCAGGATACCCAAGTAACTCATGTGAAATAGGAATTGCTTTAAAAATGCTATCCACCTGTTTTCTGATAGCAATACTATCGTTAGGAGGGATGACTTTATTTCTTTGATGCTTTGACAATAACTGAAGAAAAAGAGCAATAATATCAGAATTAAAAAACATGTGTATTTCTGTTTTGAGAACATTAGCAAATTCTGTTGTTACATTTGCTTTAAGCGGTAATGCTTCTATGGTACTAATATGGTTGGAAACACCTCTTCTTTCATCTACAGTAGGAAGTACCGTATGAATATCTCTTTTATTATCAATGTATTCTGTAAAAACATCCTGCATCTTTATATAGTTATCAAGATCTGGATATTTGTCGAAATTTTCATATAGATATTGTTGCCCAACTTGATTATTCCCTTGAAAAGTGATATCATCTGTGCTTAAATGAACCTTTATAGAGTCATTTGGGAACAAGAGTATATTACATGATTTTTGATATTGCGGGAATTGGCAAAATATAAACATAAAAGATGAGACTTCTATCTCATAGCTAACGGGCTGTATATTCGTTGATACCAGCCTTATATCAGAGACTTTTTCATTATATCCACCGTCTATTGGTTTGTAGATGAAGACTTCACAATCCTTGTCCGGCGTAAAAGTTACAATTGCATTTTGAGCAAATACAGTTGTAATAGGTATAAACCAAAATAATATAAAATAAAAACTTCTCATTATTGGATAAGGCTATCTAAAACTTGTACGAGTCTCTCTCCACGTAAATTTTTGGCAATAATACGATGATTATTATCCAGCAAGAAATTGGCAGGTATTGATTTGATTCCTAACCCTTTAACCACTTTATTGGGCAATCCATTATAGTCTGTTCCAATAACATGAATAAAATCTTCACTATTATCTCTTTTTATAGCCTTTTCCCAAGCTTCTGAAAAGCGATCGAGAGATACAGCATAAATGTTTAATTTGCTCTTATATTTATTCAACGCCTCTTTCAAATAAGGAATTTCTTTTTGGCAAGGCGCACACCAACTTGCCCAGAAGTCAACCAAAATGTATTCACTTGTTACATCATTCAATGAAATTATTTTTTTTTCTGAGTTACACAATGACAAAACCACTTTAGCATCCATCGTCGTATTCTGTTTATAAATCACTTCTCTTTCTTTATAGATTTGTTGCATACGAGCAGACATAAGTTCACTTTGTTTACTTGGATGTGCTGTTTTTTTATCTAAATTCTGGATATAAGTTGCTTGAGGAAATTTAGCTTTGATAAAACTTTTAAGTTTATTCAAACTATCACTACCTACATAGCTGCTATACTCTAATCTTAAAGCAAGAAAGTGACCATAAGCATTTTGGGGATGATCCGTAGTTTTTATCATGCTAATACTATTTCCTACAAGCTGTCTAGTATAGTATTCTACACTATCCACGCTTCCCGAAGTCTCTATTTTCTTCATTATAGGCTCAATAAACTTCGTCCGGAAATTATTATCCTCATTCTGTGCATCACTACCTTTGCCGGATATTATTAAATATCCATCTAAATGATTTAGAAGGGGCTCTACTTGGACTCGCAACTTTGAATTAGGAGGGACTATAAAACCTGAGAGTCGACCTGGCTTACCCGGTCCAGTTTTTGAAAATGTTAGGTTTACATCTTCTTCTATCGGATGTTTTATTCTAAACCGTACCTTATTTTGCCCCTTTTTAATCTCTGCAGAGTCGAAAATAGCAAACTCATTACCTGACACCCACGTCTTAAATCCATGAATATAACACATTTGGGTTTCTTTTGTAAAAGAGTTATCTATAAATAAAGTTATTCTGGATGTATTTTTATGAGAAGCACATCCAGAGAATAATAAAAAAATAAATATAGCAAATAAGTGTTTCATGACAATAAGTGTTCTAAAGTAAAATTTTAAAAAGGCTCAGTTATGAAAAAATAATCATCTCTTTATATTCATCTTTAACACAAATCAACGATTATCACTTCATAACTGATTCCTCTTTAATTCAAGGCATCAAATATTAGCTGCAACTAACTGATGCTATGTCTTGATAAGATTCTTTCAACGCTTTTTCAGCGGCAGCGGCATCCAAATCAGAATGAACTTTGGTCAACAGAATGTCACCATCGCCAAAATCAATAGTACATTGAACACCACCTTTAACTACACTCATCTGAACTTTATTCAGCTTGAATGCTTCAAAACTACTTAAATTTTTCATTATAGCAAAAAAATAAATATTAATAAAAATGTTAGCTCAGATTTTTTTAAGCTGACTCTAAAACAGCTATTACTTCTCGAGAATAATATCTTTATGTCAATACATATCTTAAATTTGATACTGGATACACTTCTGGTATATAACGCTTATTCACTATAACAGAGGGAGTTTTATTTATCCCTTGTTGGCGACAATATACTTGTTGTTTCATCCACAAGTCTTGCACCTCAGTAGTTATACTGTACTCATCCACCTCTTTAATGCGTTTTGTTTCATACCACTCTTCCAAGAGTTGCATTGCCTTATTCCAACCATCAATGTGATAAACAGTAATGATAATTTGTGCAATTTTCTCGCCCTGCCTATCATTTGGAAATGTCAGCAACACCAATGATACAGGAGCCTTTGAGGCTATTTCTTTTACATGGCGGTGAATTTTCGCACAATTTTTGCAATTAGGATTAGTTACTATCATCACTTCATTGTCGCCCGTTTCCTGATTATGCAATGCAATATTCTGAGTTATCATTTCTTCTATTTGAGGTTGCAATGATAATAATTTCTGGAAAGCTTCCGGATTCAACAGACTTGCAAATCGAATATCAAGTTGCTCTTTCTTTTTGCTTACTTTTAGCAATGTCTTTATTTGGAGCCAGCCAACGAGACAAATACTACCAATAGCAATTAACGAAAGTATGGTTTGGATAGAAAATACAGCCTTTAAACTTCCTTTCAATAGAAATAATGCAATCCCATTAATCCATATTATTAAGTTAATCAACATACAAAGAGCACATCCTTTACGGATTATAAAAACCTGATAAATAACGGAATAGATAGTAAACGCCAATGCAACGATACTGCATATAACACTAATATAGAAAAAGTCATGCGGTCGTACGAGGGCAAATAGTACTAAAGTGCAGAAATAAATTAGCGCCAATTCTCCTAATCCCACGCCAATGATTTGTGAACCTTTAGAATGAAGCACTTCATTACAATCAATAACCTTTCCGATATGACAAAAACGATGGAGAAACCGACTATTGATAGTCTCTTTATAAAGAATAGCGGAAGATACAAAAACACCTGCACACAATGTAAATAGATAAAGTATCATTCCGGCGGAATAATGATTGCTTGTACCGAACAGAATAAGTAGAACCGCAAGTATGCCTGCTAATGGCAGTTTATGCTGTAGCACCCAAGCACTTGTATCTTTCAGCCAACAGTTCTTCTCTTGAATAGTGGCTTCTGTTACTTCACCCCATAAGATACCGCCAGTCCATTTCTGTAAGAACTGTTGTCTGCTTACTCTTAAGTGTTGACCGTGAGGTATGGTAATAGTAACATGTGCTTTCTCTATTTTTTCAACCAGGCAGAAAGAAGAATCATTATCATTAGTTATCGCAATACATGGACTTTCTAACTTATCAAGATATTCTTTGGGAAGTTGATATACCGCATTGTTGATATGAAGTGAGTCCAGCGCATCACTGATACCCCGCATACTATCCCCTAACGGAGTATCGAGCAAACGATGCACAGTACTTCTGCTCACCTTTACGGATAATGCCTGTAAATAGCGATAAAGTATAATTCTAGCATTGTCAACTTCAGCCATGATTATCTTTTAAAGGGTTATAAAGTAAAGCTTCCTTCAAATAAGCTTCCGTTAGAGATAATTTCAATAATGTAGCTTCCGCTATTTTCTCCATTCAAATCAATAGAAACATCATTCAAATTATTACAATTCCTTGTATAAACTACATCTCCAGTGCTTTCATCGAATATATTGATTGAAATATCAGAAAGTGCATTTTCAAAAGTGACAGTTATTACATTATTATATAGATAAGCATAAACTGATTGAAAAGAAATAGTGCGTCTTATAGGAGTGTCTTTGTCAGTACCACCTGTTTTATCTTTGGGCTTTGTTTCCTTAGAACATTGTAGTATGATTTCCCGCCCTCCATTAAAAGCTTGAGCATAAATATTGGTACTTCCTGTAAATAGTAAAAAGAAAAGGATTAATGTCTTCATAATAAGTTTTTTTAGTCGATTAATATGCTACAAAGTTAGCAGCATATTACACAGGGCAGTGCCTAAAAAGTGCCCGATTTTCTATAAAAAACGCCTAAAAAGTGCCTATTGATTACTTTTAAGCTCTTGAGACAATGAAAACAATGCATCTTTTAACAGACGACCTTGAGGTGCTTCCATTTTTTGCATAATCTCTTTTGCTTTTAATTGAATAGTACTACGAGCATATCTCATAACAAAATGACCGATATGTTTTACAGGAATCCCAGCCAAATAGAGACAACAGATTTGAATTTCCTCTGTAGATAAACGATATGATGTATTTAGATAGGTAATGATTCCATCCCACTTTGCATTTGTTATAATAATCAGTTGCCGCCATTCTTCTTCATCAAGATTTTCAGAAGTTTCAGCTTTTACAAGCGTGCGTGCAATCATTTTCAGTTTAATATATACAGCTGAACTTTCATATTCCTCTTCTATGGGTTCTTCTTTTTTAGATATCGGCAAATCAACTTCTGTTTGTTGACTCTGCCTCAGTTGCTCTTTCTCGAATAGACGTTTCTGTTTTCTTCTAATATAGTAGGTTATGACGATAGTTGCAACTACAGAAGATAGCAAAAATACGATGATAGCATAATATAACACATATTGTTCCCGAAAATTTTCACCAGATTCCCGATCTTGAGAAATAATATTCTGAAGGATTTCACGCATTTCCGAATTCTGCTGCGTACTGTCCGTGTAAGCAGACTGTTTTTTTTGCATTTCCGCAGCTACCGCCGTCTCCCCACGCATTTCCGCAATCTCTGCCAATCGCATAGAAGCATCTGCTTTAGTGACGTAATATCTATCTGCCGCAAACACCTTTTGCAAATATATCTTAGCAGAATCATATTGTTTGTTCTTAAAATAAGCATCTCCCAGCACCAAAAAGGCTCTATAACAATGTAATGTGTCTTCTTTTGAGAAATAGTTAAGTTTAGCATACTGAAGTGCCTTTTCTGCTTTGCCCATTCTACTATAAAGTTTACTTAACGATTCATAAACAGGAGTTCTTATCGTACTGTCAGGAAAATGTTCTGCTATCAACAAGGCTTGTTGCATTTGTCTCTCCGCTTCCGAATAAAAGTTCTCTCCTTTTTCAAGATTGATTGTGCCACGCTGAGACAAAGTAAAAACTAAAGAAATTGTATCCTTTTGCTGAAGTGCAAGTTGCTCTGCCAATTGATATACGGAGTCGGCTTCAAAGTTAAGATCTTTAATATAATATAAATAAGCGATATTACTATATAATAGTGCTGATAGTTCTGTATATTTTCCTTTTTTACCTAAAACCTGAGCTTCATGATATTTCTCAATAGCTTTCAAATGATGACCTTTATCCCGCCATATACATCCCCAGTAATAATGCGCTTCCGCCTGCATAGATGCATCCCCGATAGAATTGTAATATTGCACGGCAATTCGTATCAGTGAATCATTTGTCTGCACAATATAGTTTTTATCTCTTGCTTGCGTTAGCAATAAGGCATAGTATGCTTGGTCTGCTTGTGCATTCAGTTGCTGCGGTTCAATGTTTTGCAGTATGTGCAAGGCGCTGTCCGGATATTCCTCCATCAGGGAATCTGCTTGTACCAATAAGGTATAAGGATTATGTCGTTGAGTACATGAGTTTAAAAAGAGAAATCCTATTAACCATAGTATTGCTATATAAGCTGTATGCTTCATTGCGTTAGTTGTTAAGTTGCTTGCTTGCAAAAATACTCTTTTCTGCGAAATATTATTAATATAATTGTAATTTCTTGAGTCGAAACATAATATTTTATAGTCGAAAGCAATTGAATTGCGAATAATTATCTGCCGCAAACCACTTTGTGTCTCTTTTACAAATTATCTTGTGATGTTTTTGTAACTGTTGACACAAAGCGGTTTGCGAGTTCTGATTTATTTTTCATTTTATCCTTAACCTGCATTATTCATATTGCAGGAGTTAAGGGGATTGTCATTTTGTCACTTTGTATTTTAAGTTGGCTGAGAATGCGTTATTT
>NZ_DBDF01000057.1:0-2730 GCF_002293435.1 Bacteroides sp. UBA939
TAACTGCTTTTCGCTCGCGTATTTCCAACCAACCTTGCCTTCGGACGGAAATAACGCATTCTCAGCCGACTTAAAATACAAAGTGACAAAGTGACAAACTGACCACCCCCTTAACTCCTGCAGTATGAATAATAGAGGTTGGTTTCTCTTGCTGAATAACTATTCCAGTATAGTTGTGAATTTGCGGTTACTATTCTTGTGTATGGTGCTTGCAGTTCGTTTTTCAGTAAAAGTACAATCAAAACTTATTTTGCATAAACTTAGAGCCTGTTTAAATTTTGCTCAGCAATGTTTTGAGGAAATTTTAAACAGGCTCTTATACAATGCAGTAAAACTGCAATGAGTAATCGTTTGGTAAAAAAGGATACAAATATAGTACCTGAATTATCTTTCGTAATCTCACTCCCATACTTAGCCTATCTCACTATACGACTGAGATACCCTCAGTCGTATACTTAGGGTACCTCAGTCGTATACTTAGACTACCCCCTCTCAGAATGTGTTCTGGGTGTGATTTTGAGTTAGATTAAGAATAATAAAATCCTCTCACGAGGCAGAACGGATTAGTCTCCATAAATCTCCGTCAAGGGTTCTTTTTCCTTTCACAATGAAAAATTAAGGGATGGTTTATCTCTTTGCTCAAGCTAATTAACTATATTTGCAGCAGATACACTAATAAGGAACAACAAACAACTATATGGGAAGATTTATCAATCCGTTTACCGACTATGGTTTCAAGAAAATATTCGGTGAGGAGATATCAAAGGACTTACTTATCGATTTTTTAAATGACTTATTGAAGGGCGAACGGGTGATAACTGACCTTACCTTTTTGAACAACGAGCAACTGGCGGAGTGGGATGATGCGCGTGCGTTGATATACGACATCTACTGCACCACGAATACCGGCGAGAAGATTATCGTTGAGATGCAGAACAGATCTCAGTTGTACTTCAAGGAACGGGCGCTGTTTTACATGTCCCATGCAGTGGCTCGTCAGGGGCAGGCGGGGGTCGACTGGCGGTTTAACGTCAAGGCTGTATACGGGGTGTTCTTTATGAACTTCTTGCTCAAGGACGATGTCAAGTTCCGTACGGACGTCATACTTGCCGACCGTGACACGGGTAAGCTCTTTTCCGACAGGATGCGGCAGACGTTTCTGGCCCTGCCTCTGTTCGATAAACAGGAAAATGAGTGCGAAAATGATTTTGAACGTTGGATATATATATTGAAGAATATGGAGACACTCAACCGAATGCCGTTTCAGGCTCGAAAGGCAGTCTTCAAGAAATTGGAAGAAATTGCCGATGTTGCTTCTCTCAGCGGGGAGGAGCGTGAACGTTATGAAAATAGTGTGAATGCATATCGCACGCATCTGTCGGTGATGGATGCAGCGAAACTGGAAGGGCGCGAAGAAGGTCTTGAGGAAGGTCGTCAAGAGGGACGCGAGGAAGGTCGTCAGGAGGGACGCGAAGAAGGACGTCAGGAGGGACGTCAAGAGGGACGTCAAGAAGGTCGAGAAGAAGGACGCGAAGCTGCATGTTTGGATAATGCCCGTAAAATGAAAGCCAAAGGTTTTGATTACGCTACAATTTCTGAAATAACAGGTTTGGCTTACGATGAAATTGCTGACTTATAGTCTGTACAATACCATCTCTCTATATCATTACTCACATATTACGAGTGTATCAGGAAGTTTGCCGTCTATGATGAGGTGGTAGGGCAGATACCTGGGAAATCTCCATTTCGTAGATACCAACCCCCATTTCGTGGATACCGGATAGTATTTCGTGGAAAAAGAGGCTCTGCACAAAATAGTTCTGCTTAGATGTTGTATATTTGTCCTTTAACGTGGTAATTTATGAAAAGAGGGACTTATTTTATCAAGAAGATTATTCTGTGCCTGCTGCTCTTTGGCGGACAGGCGATAATGGGACAGATTGTAATGGTACAAGCAGTAATAGCACAGCAGCCGGTCATTCAATCGGAATACAGCTACAGACGATACACCACTGCCAACGGATTGCCATCCAATATGAACGAATGCATCCTTCAAGACGGCAAAGGCTTTATCTGGATAGCAGGCGTGAGTGGACTTACCCGCTTTGACGGCTTTACCTTCACCAACTTTTTAGAAGGCGCCGATGCCAACCTCTACCGGTTGGACAGAGACGGGGACGGCAACCTCAGAGCCTTTACCCTCAACCTGATGTACACGCTCGATAAAGGCGGCAAGTTAAAGAAAACGGTACTGTCTCCGGATAAATACATGGCGGAAAGACCGTCTTACGCCTACCCCGACGGATATGCCGTTTACAGGAACAAGGAAGTAGACCTGCCCGACGGCCGTAAATCTGCGGATGTGTACAAGGTGCACAACGACCGCATAGAAAAGATACTGGAAACCCCGTATCTGGCAGGACACCGGGATACACATACCTTTTTCGACCCTGCGACACAGGAACTGTACCTGTTCTACAACGAAGATACCGTCAGAATTATAGCCAACAATAAAGCCCCCGTCACCGCTACCGGAGTAGTGGCAAGAGCCGCCTGCAAGGTAGGCGATGCGTTGTTCGTTGTTTCCGGAGACGGCATATACCGGCTCACCCCCGGCAGAGAGTGGATAAAAGTAGCAAATATCGAACTCTATTTCGACTCCACACCGTTTAAGATGATTGCCGATGCCAAGGGACATCTGTTCTTCAACTGCAACAACGTACTCTACCG
>NZ_DBDF01000057.1:2741-31857 GCF_002293435.1 Bacteroides sp. UBA939
ATCATCGACAACGAAAACAACCTCTGGGTAGTCACCTATCAGGGATTGTTCAACCTGTTTGAGCGGAACTTCCTCACCTACAAGCTGCCCGAAGCAACCGACGCAGTGCGAACCGTCTTCCGTCATCCGGAGAAGGATGCCGTGATTGCCGGCACGCTGCAAGGCAAGATTTTTGAGATAGACAGTAAAGGAGGCAGCCGCGAAGTCCCTTACCCGCCCAATCCGTATGGAACTGCCTTCTTCTTCGACCATAGCGCCGTGACGGATGGCGTCATGTACCTTCCCGGCCCGGGCGACATACTCAAGATTGGCAAACGTGAAAAGCGCTGGATGAACCTCCCATGGATGAATACCCCCTGCTTTGTGATAGCTCTGCACAACGGCAATCTGCTGGAAGGATGCCAAAGCGGCCTGATTGAATTTACGCCACAGGGGAATGTCGTGAAGAACTTCGCAGCGGATGCCATGCGCCAGGCAGTGGTAGCCAAACCTTGCTTCGATGCCAGGGGACGGTTATGGTTTGGCGGAATCCATGGGATAAGCATCTACGACTATGACGCTCAATGCATTGTGGACACCATCTTCAACGACTCCGTGCAACGAGTGCGCCACATGGGCAACGACGCCGACAGGAACGTGTGGTTCTCCTCCGAAAACCGGCTGTTTGTTTCCTCGGGCGATACCGTCCGGTTGGAAAGGACATTCCCTCAAGGGATTAATGGCATCTACTTCACCCGTGCAGACAACCGGATGATAGTCTTGACCCAGAGCGGATTCTATCTCTTCGACAAGAACAGGCAGGAATCCATATTCTACAACCACGAGAACGGTTACATGGGAGAAGAATCCACCTCTGGAGCCATTGCCGAAGACGCCGCGGGTAATATTTACCTCCCGTCGCTTGCAGGACTTGTCCGCTTTAATCCCCGCAAGATGGCTGCTACGGCCCATAAACCCGAGTTGCAGCTAATCTCCGTTTCGTCTTCCATCGACAATATCCACTGGAAATCTATCGCGGATTCCATCTCAACACTGAATTACAGAGATAAAAACATCCGGTTCGGTTATATCGGACTTTCTTATTCGCAGGCGCAGAACGTCCGCTACCATTACCGGCTGCTTGGTTTCCAGAACGAATGGAGCCAACCGTCCGCCGACCGTGAAGTAACCTTCAACAACCTTCGCCCCGGCAGTTACACCTTCGAGATTTATGCCGATGCCGGAACGAACGAACTGCGTGGCGAAACCCGCTCGTTTTCGTTCTCCATCCTGCCTGCTTTCTGGCAGACCACCTGGTTTCTTGTAGCCTGCATCGTCTTCTTGATAATGGCAAGCGCCGGAGTGGCGCTCTACATCCAGCGGCGGAAGAACAAGATTCTTCTGGAGAGACTCCGTGCCGAGAAAGAACTCAACGAACTTCGCATCAGCAGCATCCGCCTGAAAGCCATTCCGCATTTCAATGCCAATGTACTGGCTGCCATCGAATATTATATCACCAACCGTACAAGGGAAGAAGCGATGCACGTACTGGGCATTTACTCCGACTTCACCTACATGACGCTGAACGAGGTGGACAAAGCCGCCCGTCCTCTGGACGAAGAGCTGGCTTACGTGAAGATGTATCTCGACCTGGAGAAGGTACGCTTCCTGGACAAGTTCGACTTCGCGATAGAGGTAGAAGAAGACGTGGACAAGTCCGTGAAGTTGCCCAACATGATACTGCATACCTACTGTGAGAACGCCGTGAAGCATGGGCTGATGCCTTTGAAGTCGGACGGGCGACTTACGATACATGTTTCGCAGCACGAACAAACGGTCTGCGTAAGTGTGGAAGACAATGGAGTGGGGCGCACCTACGCCGCCCGGCACCCGCAGTTGCATAGCACGAAGCAGGGGCTTTCGATACTCAACCGGCAGATAGAAATCTACAATCGCTTCAACCAATGGAAAATCAGTCAGCAGATTGAAGACCTCGCCAGCGGTACGCGGTTCACAGTTGAGATACCCCTGGCATATACATACATCAATTAACTGATTCAAAACTTAAACGCCATGGCCCGTGTCATCATAGTCGAAGACGAATATTATCCCCGGCAAACGCTGCGGGAGAAATTGGAATGCAACTTTCCCGATATGGAAATCCTGACTGAATGTGAGAATGCGGAGGACGCTCTGATTAGTATCCTGCGGCTGCGTCCAGACTTGCTGTTTCTCGACATACAGATGCCCAACAAGAACGGTCTTTGGCTGGCAGACGAGCTGCTGCTGATGCAGGGAGAAACCTTTACGCCGCCGGACATTGTTTTCACCACCGGCTATGCCTATCCGGAGTATCTGCTGAAGGCTTTTGAGCTGGCAGCCATTGATTATCTGGTGAAGCCCGTCAGTGCGGAGAGTCTCAGGAAAGCCGTTGCCCGCTACCACGAACGCGCAGGCGCCTCCACCGGACTGCAACGCCTGACGGAGGCTCTGCATGAAGAAAAGCTACTGAAATTCAAAAGCTACAACGGGCTGTTCCTGCTTCGTCCCGAAGACATTGCCTACGTGGAGGCCGACCGCGACTACGCCTGCATGTTCCTTGCCAACGGATCCAAAGAGGATGTCTTTGAACGCTTGGGCGAGATAGAAAAGAAGCTACCTGCGGATACGTTTCTCCGTACCGGGAAAAGCGTAATCGTAAACCGTAAGTACATCCGGAAAATAACAAATACTACTCTTCAACTCGCTACTCCTTCCACAAGCTATCTGGTGGAGATTTCGCGGAGTGCAATCAAACAACTGAAGGATACTCTTATTTAGGTACGGAGGTACGGAGTTTTTTCTTTATTGAATACAGAGATACGGAGTTTTTTCTTTTGTTGAACACAGAGGTACAGAGGCACAGAGTTTTCTCTCTGCGACGTAGTCGCCCTCTCTGTGTACTCAGGTTCAGGTTCTCTTCTTAAAAGAAAGAAAAACTCTGTGTCTCTGTACCTCTGTGTTTAAACATAAACTCTCAGTGTTCAGTTCATGAAGTACTTCATCCTGCCTGATGTATGAACGGAACATAGATGACTATATACCTTAGGATACAATCATACCCACTGATTGTAGGAATCATACCCACTGATTGTGGCAATCATACCCAATGATTCCTACCACACTATAAGACTGCTCTATGATGAGGTTTATAGCGTTTGCCAATCAAAGGTATCTCTTACCTTGTACCCCAATACTAATTTCGTGGATAAAAACCCCCACTTCGTGGACACCGGATACCACTTCGTAGATGGCCGTCTTCTTTGTATTATCCAACAGAAATTTCATCTGTATATTTGCTAAGAGTTAAATCACATAAGCAAATGTTTATAATTAGTTTATACCTTGATAGTATCCGTCATGCTGAGCGTAGCCGAAGCATCTCCTCTTCTGAAATACAAAGGGGGAGGAGATGCTTCGGCTGCGCCCAGCATGACGGATACTACAAGATAATTGAACCGAGAATACTACAAAATAATTGTGTAACCCTTTAAAAATAAAAAGTAATGAAAAAGATGATTATCGCGATGTTTATCGCAACAGTAGCAGCCACCTCAGCCGTTTCTACGGCAAGTGCACAACAACAAATCAAGTACGGCGTCCGTGCAGGTTTCAACAATTCCACCTACCGGATTGGCATAAAGGACGCCAGTTTCAGCGTCAACCCCGGCAGCAAGGCAGGCATCTACCTGGGCGGACAAGCCATCATCCCCATCCAGGGCGTCTGGAGTTTCCAGCCCGAACTTGTCTATAGCATGGGTGGACTGAAAATCAGCGGCAAAGGCGAACAGCTCGAATTGCTCGAAATGGGACTGGACGGCGCCACCGGAACACTCTCCATCTCGAGCACCATGCACCACCTCAACATCCCCTTGCTGGTAAGAATGCAAGCGTCGGACAAACTGAGCCTCATGGCAGGTCCGTACATCGCTTACCGGATGGCGCTCGGAGTGGACTATAACGACGGGATGGAGAACTTCATGAAAGAAGGTGCGATGGATGAAGAATTGATGCTCGAAGAGATCGCCAACGCTAAAAAATCCCTGAAGACCACGCTGGACGAAAACCTCAGCAAGCTCGACATCGGCTTCACGATCGGCGCCGAATATGCGTTCGACAACGGATTGTTTGTCGACATGCGCTACAACTTCGGACTGATTAACCACCTGAAGAGTGATTATAAGATTGTGATGGATGGAGAAACTGTGGAAGAAGGCAGCTGGAAAAAGGATATGGGCGTGGAACCCAAGATGAAACGTTCATCATTCCAGATAGGAGTTGGTTATCGGTTCTAAGTGCTTTTTCCTGCATACAATTATTTTTTAGACGCGGATGACGCGGATAACGCGGATTTCTTTTTCTCTTTCGGTTCTCTTCTGGACAGGCTAACATAGCTCAGCATTTAAAATCCGTGTTATCCGCGTCATCCGCGTCTAAAAAATTGCTTGTACTGCGCAGCAACCTGATTGAAGCTTCCGAGCGTTATCTCTCATTTGTAATATAAACTATTTATTAAATGCGCAAGATACCCCTACACCTCCTCCCCACCGTCCTGTTCGAAATCCCCATAGCCAGCCTCTCCCACCGGATATCCGACCACGACCGGCAGGCAATGGCCACCGTGCTGGAAGCCGGCGATATACTGCTCACCACCGACAGGCTGTTCCCCCTCTGGCGACTGGGAGCCGCCCTGCTGGGCAGCCCGCTCTACTGCCATGCCGCCATGTACACCGACGACAACCGCATAGTAGAAGCCACCACCTTCCATCCATCCGGCCTGGGCGTAGTGTACAGATCCGTGCGAGGCTTCCTCTCCGGGCGAAGAAGCGTTTGCATCATCCGCCCCACCTACCGCTCGGAAGCCGACCACCGCACTGTACTCGCATGGCTCGACCGCCAGGTAGGAAAACCCTACGACTACGGCTTCAACAGCCGAAGCGAACAGGCAATGTATTGCAGCAAACTCGTTGCCATAGCCCTGCAACAGACAGGAATGCCGGTAACACCGCAACGCATCCTGGGAAGGCGGGACATCTACCTGCCCGACGCATTCCTGCGCATATCCGACTCGCGAATCGTTTATTCCTCCTGCCGTACCGTGTGGAAATCCCTGCTCTACGACTTGCCATTCGTACTCTCTGTGGCGATGTTGCCCGTGTTTCCCGTAGCCGGTGTGGCGCTATGGGTTGTGCTGGCCGCTCTCGGGTTATTGCAATACATGAAACGGATATAAAACAGATTCCGCTATGAAGCATTTAGTCAGCTTGCTATTCATACTGTTCTGGGCAACCGGACTACATGCGCAGACTCCGACGGTAGAACTCGAAGAAGTGCTGGTAACGCCCGATAATCCCAATGCCAACGTAACCTCGCCCAAGATGAGCATCATGAAAATCAATGCACATACCCTCCGGCAAATGCCGGCGTTGATGGGAGAAGTAGACCTGCTGAAAGCCATCCAACTGATGCCCGGCGTGCAGAGCACCTCGGAAGGTTCTACGGGATTCAACGTGCGCGGCGGCCACTACGACCAGAACCTGATTCTGCTTGACGAAGCCACCATATACAACGCCTCCCACCTGATGGGTTTCTTCTCCGTATTCAACCCCGACGTGGTGCACAACGCCCAACTCTACAAAGGAGACCTGCCGGCCGCGTATGGCGGCAGACTCTCGTCACTGCTCGACGTACGCACCAGGGACGGCAACAACCAGCGTTTCGGCGGCGCCGGCGGAATCGGCCTTATATCGAGCCGATTGATGTTCGAGGGGCCGGTAGTGAAAGACCGTTCCTCCTTCCTCATTGCCGGGCGGCGCACCTACTTCGACCTCTTCACTCCGCTGGTGAGCGAAATGCGCGACAACGATGCACGGGCCTATTTCTACGACCTGAACGCCAAGCTGACCTGGCGCATAGACCACCGCAACCGCCTTTCTGCCTCCCTCTACAATGGAAAAGACAGCTACGGCATGAACTTAGCCGCGATGGAATTTGGCAACACCACCTTCAGCTTGCGCTGGAATCATATATTCTCGTCGCGCCTCTACGCCAATGTCACGGCAACGGGAGTAGGATACAGCTACCGGATGGTGAACCAGGCATACGACCGGCTTTCCGAACGCTATGCGTCCGAATTGCGGGAGTACGGCATTAAGGCTGATTTCTCTTGGCAAATCCATCCGGATAATGAATTGCAGTTCGGCTACCGGCTGGCGCACCATGCCGTGGAGCCGGGCAGTGTGGTTGGCATCGGCAGGAATACCGCCTTGAGAAATATCCACCTGAAAGAGAGCAACGCCGTGGAGCAATCGCTCTATGTATCGGACGAGGTTAGGGCAGGCCGGCGATTCATCCTCAGGTATGGGCTGCGGGCTACTGCTTTCCGCAACCCGGACAACGGCGGAATATCCCGGTATGCACTCGACCCGCGCATGGGGCTGACTTTGATACTCGATGAACGTCAATCCCTCAGAATGAGCTATACAGGCACATCGCAGTTTGTGCAGATGCTTTCCAATTCATCGTCAGGGTCGCCGCTCGATGTCTGGTTTCACGCTTCGCGGAATGTGAAGCCGCAACTTGGGCATCAGTTTGCAGCAGGCTACTACCGCAATTTCAAACAGGACACTTACGAGTTCTCCATCGAGGGCTATTACAAGCTGCTGCGCAATGCAATCGACTTTCGCGACCATGCAGAGCTACTACTCAACGAACACTTTGAAGAGGAACTCCGCTTCGGCAAAGGATATGTCTGCGGACTTGAAGTGACGCTGGCCAAGAGACAGGGACGGCTGACCGGTTGGCTCAGCTATACCTACACGCGCAGCATGAAGAAAATCAATACCGTGAACAACGGGGAATGGTATCAGGCTTCGACAGACAAGCCGGTGAACCTGACAACTGTGCTGAATTATAAACTGTCGCCCCGGTGGGAGGTTGCCGCCAATTGGATTCTTGCGAGCGGTATGCCGGTTACCTACCCTACGGGGCGCTACAAGATAGAGAATAGATACGTGCCCATCTATTCCGGACGCAACGAGTACCGGTATCCTGCTTATCATCGCCTTGATTTGTCCGCCACGTGGCATCTCGCCAGGTCGGGCAAGCGCTGGAAGCATAGTCTGAACTTCGCGGTCTATAACGCCTACGGACGCAGGAATCCGTGGATGGTCTACTTTAAACAGGAAGCGGGTAACCCGGATGTGCTGCGTGGGGAGATGATGTACCTGTTTACTTACGTACCTTCGATTACATGGAATTTTTCATTTTAGCAATGATGAAACGAAAGAGAAACCAAATAACTGCATCAGGAATCGTAGCCTGTACCTGTCTGCTGGCAGCGTGCACTGCGCAGATTGAGATTGAGACGGTGGATGCCGTGGAGCACTTGGTGATTTACGGAACGGTTACTAATGAACTGAAACGGCAACGGATTGATATTACCCGGTCGGCGCCGTATTTCTCGGACACTGCCCCCGGTGGTGTTTCCGGTGCTGAGGTGAGGGTTACTGCGTCGACGGGAGAGGTGTACCTGTTCTCTGAGGAGTTGCAGTCGCCCGGGGTCTACCTCTCTGATGCAGCTTTTGCCGGATTCTCCGGAGAATCCTATCAGCTCGATGTGGCAGTGGACTGGAACAATGATGGGACACCGGATTGTTTCACTGCTTCGGAGCGAATGCCCCTTCCTCTGCTGGGCGAGAGGATTGACTTGAAATGGAGCAGGATGAAGGATTACGTCGACGTACTGGCATGGTGCGAACTGCCCCGGGAACAGGAAAACTACATCTGCCTGAAAGTACGAATCAACAACCGTATGGTGACCGACAGCCTCGACCAATATACGTTCTTTGACGAATCATACATCAATAGCAAGACATTGGAAGGGGTGGAAATCTATTCGCTCAGCCAGAAAGACGAGAATCTGACGCTTGCAGCCGGCGATGAGCTGACGTTGATAGCTCTTTCATTAACAAAAGAGTTCTACGATTTCTCGCTCAACGGGAAAAAGGAAGTCCGTCCGTCACCGCCCATTATGGTTGGCCCTCCTGCCAATATGCCAACTAATCTTATGCGGACGGCAGGCGCTGTAGTCCCGTTAGCCGGTTATTTCTCTGCCTGTGCTACGGATAGTGTTTCTGTCTCTGTGACGGAAGAATTTATAAATAAATGATAATTTAACGGTGATTTAAACACAGAGACACAGGGGCACAGAGTTTTTTCTTTGTGTGTTATAAATGAGAATTTATATTTGAACACAGAGACACAGAGTTTCTTCTCTTTGCGACGTAGTCGCCCTCTCTGTGTACTCTTATCCTGGTTCTTTTCTCAAAAGAAAGAAAAAACTCTGTGCCTTTGCGTCTCTGTGTTCAAGCATAAATCATCATATAAACAACATATCACCATGAAAAGAATCCTCCAAACAATCCTCCTGCTGGCATCCATTGCCGGCACAACCTCGTGTGACAAAGAGAATGAACCTCCCCACATCCCGAGCGGCCGTTACCTGGTGGGCACCACCGCTTCGGAAGTCGTCGACAAGAATCAAATGGCCGACAGAGGCTCTTACGACTTCGACCGCTCGTTGCTCGACTTGTTGCCCTCCCTGCCTGTGCGGGTGGACAGGATTGAGTATCGGACAACCGACCCGTTCGGCCGTTCGGTTATCGCCTCGGGCATTGTAAGCTACCCGATACTGCTACCGGTACGGGGGACGGTAGTCGCCCAGCATTTCAATACCAGCGCCAACAGGGATGTCCCGTCTGTCATCATGGGCGGCATCGAGTCACTGCTTTCCTATGCGGGATACGTCGTCATCTCGGTAGATTATCTCGGTTTCGGTTCGTCGGTAGACATGGTGCATCCGTACCACCACGTGGAGAGCACCGGACAAAGTACCGTGGATATGGTGCTCGCCGTGCAGGAATACTTTACCGCCCTTGGTCGTACCCCACCAAACGATGTGACGGTGATTGGCTATTCGCAAGGTGGTGCGGCTGCGCTGGCATTCCAGAAGGTTTCCGAGGAGAAATACGCTGAAGAAATCCGCATCAGGCAAGTATTTGCAGGTGCGGGAGCGTACGACCTGGTAGCCACTTACGAGGCATTGCAACAACATCCTACTGCTCCGTTCCCGCTGATGATTCCAACGCTCTACCTCGGGCTGGACTATGCCGAGAATCTCCAACTCGATTTCTCGCACATCTTCAAAGGAAAGCTGTTGGAGCATTACGAGGAGTGGATTCTCGCCAAAACCCTGAACAACGGCGAACTTAACTCCGAACTCGGCACAGACTTTTGGGCGTTTATGAACGAAGATGTATTCAACCCGCAACATCCGCAAACAGCCCGGTTCATCCAAGCGCTGGAGAAGAATTCGCTGCTCAACTGGATGCCACAGGCTCCACTGGCGCTGGTACAGAGCGAGGATGACGAGTACCTGCCGTTTGTCAACGCCCGGAATGCGTACGATGCATTCAAGGCTCAAGGCTGCGATGTACGCCTCATCCGGTTTGAGGGCACGGGACATGTCGAAACAGGAGTGAGCTACTTTATGTTTGTGCTTGGGGAGTTGGGGCTTATAGATTCGCAGGGCAATTATAGTTCCGCAGAGTAATGCGGAATCGTTCATCAAGTACGCCACTAAACACATTCATCTCCCGTTTAGAGATTCCCAATTGTGTCGCCAAACTCTTCCATTCTTTCACAGCGTCAACGACTTCGGAAATAATCTTTTCTGCTATTTCCTTCTTAAGCATATAATCCTCACATGCGGCGAGCAGAATCCCCAAGTCCGCTTTGTTGGAAGATGAAGAAATAAGCAAACTTTGGTACTCATTCAGCGAAGGGTTCATATCGTATGCAGGTGACATGGTACAGCCTTTAGCCGTCAGAAGGAAGCCATGATTTCGGAAATGATCATCGCTGTTACCGATGCAGATATTAAAGGCCGCACGACGAAACAGTTCCTGCAAGTTCGCTTCTACGTCTGTACAACTCTGAATGATGAAGTCAACAATATCCGGATAACCATGTCCGGTAGTGGCATTGTTTCCATCGTTAAGCCCTAATAATGTCATTGTTGAAGCAAAATGAATTCGCTTACCTTCTTTGGTTCTGTCAAAACGTCTGGAAAGCAACGTGTGATATCTTTCTCCTACAGATAGGGTTTTAGTTTCGGCTGCATTTATCTTTGCTTTCGCAGCAAGCAGATGGCTGAAATGTTCCCAAAGGCCTGCATCGTAATCATCCTTCCGTGATGGGAATTTTGCAATATATAATGTTTTATCCGTATCTATTACACTGGCTTTTGGTCTTGCCCCACCCAATGAGGAACCCGGTTGCACGAGCTGCGCAATCCATTTCTTATCGGGAAGGATATTTTCCTCTTCACTTTTTTCTATTTCCTCACTGGCAACTATCAATTCTCGAATACCTGTCAAAGGGGGAATCTTCAAAGACTCGCTTACATTTATAAAGTCTCCGGCCGCATCTTCCTTGAAACGAAAACCGCCCATTCGAGAAAAATCATCAATGCCGGTCAGAAAGTCGAAAGAAGACAACCGTCGTACAGGTCTTTTATCTTCCACTGCCGAAATTTGTTCCCGGCGAAGCAACAGGGTTCGCCCCCAACGGTCGGGTAAAGCATCGGAAAAACAACCGAATATGTCTTTTCCGGGCTGCGTGTATTGCCGATCCGGATAATTGTTCAAATCATCACTCAAAAACAAATCACTATGTTTCTTCAGCCAATCGTTATTAAAAATAAAACAATAACTGTCCGACCCACGAAGCGATTCGTAGCCAAGCTCACCTATCAGCACCGTCTCTTTAAGCCAATCAAAGTCGGCATATACATATAATTTTTTCATCGGCTATTCTTTTTTAGAGGCGCGTTCTCTTGTCTTCAGATTCAAATCCTGTAAGGCTTTTCCCAGTTTGTCTTCTTTGGCAAGCCACAGAATATCATCATCAAGCTGTAAAGCATACAGAACACGTAAATAGATGCCTATAGCTACGGTAGGTGCACCTTTTTCTATACGGGCCACAGTCAGCGGCGAACAGGTTGCCCGTTCTGCCACCTGAGCTACACTTAAATTCCTTCGTAGACGAGCCAGTTTGATTTGCTCCCCTACCATCTGCATCTTCTGTTCCAATTTTCGGATTAACTTGGTACCCATTGTATTCTTTGTCATATCCAATATATCATATAATATGCAAATATATCACTTTTTATTTATTTAATGATAGGTTGAAGAGAAAATATCCGATTATGCAAAGCTGTGCATGTAGCAAATATACGTTCCACAAAAGACTTCCTGGGCTGTATAATTCATACAACCGGAACTTGCTGTGAAGAAGTTATTCTCTTCCATAAGTATGTTGTTGAAAAGTGACAAAAAAGCATACAAATATAGTACCTCTATTACTGTTCATAAATCACTCGTATACTGAACCCTATTCAGTATACGAGTGAACCCTATTCAGTCGTATACTGAATGGCGTTCAGTCGTATAGTGATTTCACCCCTTCTCAGAACATATTCTGGGTGGGATGAAAGGCTCTTGAATGGCGTTTTTAGCAAATATTGGGTGGGTAAATTATTTTAATAAATAGGTTGGTATTCCGGGGGGAGGAACAGTCGTATACTGAAGGTACTTCAGTTGTATACTGACCCTATCTCAGTCGTATACTTAAGGTACCTCAGTCCGGGAGTGAAATAGGAAAGGGTGTTCTAAGGGAGTGTATTTATGTTCTTTTATGAATGAATAGTTAGGCACGAATTACACGCGTTGATAAGGTCAGGGCGGATTTCGTTAAACCCCAATCTGTGTAATCCTGCGCAACATGCGGATGAAAAATAGCTTTTTAAATGCCGGGCGAGTAGTTTTTTTAGTTTTTATCCCCGATTTTAAGTATAGGCACTAAAATTATCCTGTTTTTAATTACTAATTAATCATGAAATTAACCGCCCCCTTGCATCTTTGTACCATTATTCTTTGATTTATAGGAGAACTATAGCCTATTTATCATCGAACCATAAATTAATTTATTGGAAAACCATAATCTAATAATTCATATCGCATGAAGAAATTACTACCTTTTTGTATGTTGATTTTATCCGCCTCACTTCTACAGGCGCAATCCGGCGACAAGCCCGGGAATTGGAAATTGATTGCCTCGGATGATTACCCTACGGAAGACGTAGGAGTGTCAACCTACACCGTCACCACCGACTTTAGCGCCGACCCCACCGGCGTGGACGATTCTCGGAACGCCTTTCAGACAGCATTGAATAAACTGGGAGAGAACCGCCGCGGCGGCGTACTCTTCGTCCCGGCAGGACGCTACCGCATCTCCGGTAAACTCTTCATTCCCACCGGAGTAACCCTGCGCGGCGAATGGAAGCGCCCGGTGAAAGGAAGCCCGGTCGCAGGAACCATACTGATGGTAGATACGAAAGGAGGCTCTGAAATAGAAGCAGATGCATTTATCACAATGGAACCCTCCACCGCCTTGACCCACCTCAGCATCTGGTACCCGCACCAGAACCCTGACAACATTACCCCTTATCCGCCCACAGTGCTCTACGGACGCGATGGCGTATGGGGAAACGAGTATTGCAACGTGCGCCACGTCACGCTGGTGAATTCCTATAGCGGCATCGTCCTGTCGAGAACCAATGGAGGAGGTTGTCCCAATATATATGATGTGTACGGCACACCGCTGTCCCGCGGCATCGAGATTGACAATATAGCCGACGTCGGCCGCTTCGAGCGAATACACTTCTCGCCCCACTATTGGGCAGACTCCGGTCTGGAAGGCTCGCCCGGGGCAGGAAGCGCCTACGCCGACTGGATATACCGCAACGGAACAGGTATTGTGATGCGCCGCAACGACTGGTCGTACACCTGTTATGTAGATATCGACGGCTATAACAAGGGCTTCCGCACCGGTGCTTCCCTGGCGGGAGACGCCACGCCAAACGGACATAACTACGGATTCACCCTGCGCAACTGCGAGACGGGCATCTACCTCGACGGCACCTCTTCGGCAGGCATCATGTTCACCCGCGCCCGCATTGAAGATTGCAGGAACGGAGTGGTAGTAACCTCCGCCAGCACCGGACCCGTACAACTCTACGGATGTGAAATATCAGCCTCGGATGAAGCCATACTGATGGAACAGGGCGTTTCCGCCAAACTGATGATGCAGCAATGTACCGTCAGCCAAGGCGCAGTGAATAGTCTGGGAGGCGATTTCGTGGCTTCTGATACCGACTTTAATAACGCTGCCCCGCAGATATATATCGGCTCCGACGCCCGCACGATACTGACCGGCAATCGTTTCGCGAAGACGGCGGATATCAGAAATCAATCCCTGTTTGAATGCCGTATCGACCATGCCCCTGTCGATACGAAGCCTCTGCCGGACTTCCCGGAAATGAAAGTACCGGAGACAAAGCCCGCACGCCTTACCTTATATAATGTACTCGATTTCGGCGCCGAACCTTTTGTCGTCACATTCAACTCCGGCACGAGCGGCACATGGCTTCAGACCAATATCCGTTCGGGACTGGCATCGGGCAAAGATAACACCAGTGCCATTCAGAATGCACTGGACAGGGCAGCCGCCGACGGTGGAGGCATCGTCTACCTGCCGGGCGGACGCTACAAAGTATTGGGTAACCTGACCGTCCCTACAGGTGTAGAGTTGCGTGGAGCCTCCGACCTCGGCAGTGTTCCGCGTGGACAAGGCAGCATCCTCGAAGTCTATGCCGGGCGCGGGCAGGAGCAGGGACAGCCTTTCCTTAAGCTTTCGGCAGGCAGCGGCTTGCGCGGTTTATCGTTCGACTATCCTGAACAGGTGGCTTCTGCCTTGCCCACAGTGACCCGGTATCCTTATTGCATTCAGGTGACGGGGAAAGACGCATATATCGTGAACGTAGGATTGCGAGCTGTATATAATGGTGTGGATCTCTTTACATATAAATGCGATAATCACTATGTGGACTATCTGGCGGGACATGTTTTTATGAATGCCATCCGCATTGGCGGAGGTTCTCAGGGCGGACGTGTTTGCAACATGCAGTTCAATACCATCGTCTACGGCTGCGGTTGGGAGACTAAGTTCGGCGCATGGCCCAATAGTATGGCGGCCGACCAGGACAAGATTTACCGGCAGAACCAGGCGGAACTACGTTTCATGACCGTGGGAGATTGTCGTGACCAGATTCTGTACAATGACTTCCATTATGGAAGTTTCGAAGGCATCGTCTTCCTTGCCGATGAGGGAAAGGCAGCATCCGGCCGTTCGTTGGGACTGGGTGTGGATGGTTCCTGGAATGGTGTTGTCTATGAAGCTTTGGCTCCGGCAGGTTTCGATATGATAAACTCCCAGATAGTGGCGCTTGAAGGAAACAGTTCTGTTTATTCGGAGACTCGTTTTGTGAGTGCCAAGTCCGGTTTCACGGGCGAAGCGACTCTATTCGGTGCTGATTTTTGGGGAAGCGCCAAGCATGGTGTAGTTGTTGAAGGCGGGAAGCTGAATCTGAATCTGGCTAATTTCAGCACATCGGGGCAGGCATCTTTCATGAATTTGCCGAAGTCTGCCGGTAGTGTGGTGCTTCATAATGCAGTGGTCAATACGAGGAACAATGCTGTTTTCGTCAGTGGCGGGCACGAAAAGCAGGCGGCGGTGACATCTGCCGTGACTGATGTGGCGGCTACGGTGGCGGGTAAGTTGAATGTATGGAAGAATAATCTGTCGATGACTCCCGTTTTCACGGCAACGGATGTGTTGCTGTCTCGCACGGAGTGGGTTATTACTGCCGGTACGAATAACTCTAATGCTCCCAGGGCTATTGACAGCAATGTGTCTACGCGCTGGGATACGAGTGGTTCGCAGCAGTCCGGGCAGTGGGTGATGGTGGATATGCGGTCGGTGCATAGGTTGAACCGTATTATTCTGGATACGTCAGGGAGTCCAGACGATGGTCCCGCAGGCTATGAGGTGTATTTGAATACCGGTGAGGGTGGCGATTGGAAGCTTGTAGCGTCTGGAAAGAATGCGGGGGCGGTACTGATTATTTCTTTCCCCGCGGAAGATGCCTCGAAATTCAGGATAGTGCAGACGGGGAGCAAGGGTAATTACTGGTCGATTCATGAGCTTTATGCGGCTTGTGTGGATGAGGTAGAGACGGGGATTTCATCGGGAGCTACTCCCTCTACCGGAGAATTATTCTACTACAACGGGCAGTTATCGTGGCGCGGATTGAACAAGAATGAAACTACACGAATCGAGATTATTGACCTGTCAGGACGGCGGGTATTGTCGCAGCAAACAAATGATAATTATCTGAGATTGCCCGGTATGCAGAATGGCGTTTATATTGTGATAGTTACTAATGGTACAGATGTGCTGCGGAGGAAGGTGTTCGTAGGGAGATGAGGTGCTGTGGTGAATTACAGAGGCTTTCTTTGAACACAGAGATACAGAGTTTTTCTTTCTTTTAAAAAGAGAGATAAAGAGAGGATGACAGAGAGGGCAATTACATCACAAAGAAAGATAAAACTCTGTATCTCTGTGCCTCTGTGTTCAAGAAAAAGAAACTCCGTGCGCTTCATTCCTGAAGCATACATTTCGCATTGAATTATTCTGTTAGTGAATCTATAAATTCCCCAAACCTCAAAATCTTCTCACTATTGGCTTTATTGAAAAGCAAGTGTTCAAAATCCTTTTGTTTCTTCTTCAAATCAACAGTTTTCAATAGTTCTACTGTTGCTTGTTTGAACTCCTGCAAGTTATGTACTCCGCAGCGTTCTGAAAGAAAATTGTAATCGGGTTTGGACTGTGCCAACAAAAACATCAAGTCGTAAAAGTCACGACCTTTAGCACGGGCTAACATGGCTGCTATTTTCATGCTACATAACACCCCATCGGAAGGAACAGGGAATGGGAAAAAGAATCCGCAGCCCTTGATATTTGTGATGACCGAAGGATAAACGATTCCCTGGTCTTGGCTTTCAACCTTTATCAAGAAACGTTCTTCCTTGTGTCCACTCAGTCCCAAATCAAACAACAATTCCGGGAAATGGATATTACGCCGGAAAGCCGTCAATCTCGGATTATCTTTATCCTTCGCCTCTACCCGTAATCCTGAACGTTCCAAAAACTGGATTACTCCGTTTGTCATTTCAATAAACTCGTCTTTCGACAGGTCTTTACAGTCGAAATCCAAGTCTTCGGAGAATCGGTCTATCCCTTTTACCAAACGAAGGTTTGTTCCACCTATAAAAGCCATCTTCTGGATGTTTGGAGTAGAAGAAAGGTAATCCAAAATCATCAACTGCAAATACTCTTTCACGATGTGCTTATCGAAGCTCGAATTACCACGGATTTGAGTTGGAAAATAATTCCTTATCTGTTCAATCTGTATCATAAATCGTAAGTCTTAAGAAGTAGTTTTACCCGATGGTCAAGCGCCTTGTTTTGAAATTTGGTGCAGTAATCCATTAGTAAATCCTTGTTCAAATCATCGTGCAGGTAATCTTCATCCAAACGCAGTTCTTCCAGTTCCTGTTCGTTATCATAGAACGGATAAAGATACAGTAAATCGAGCAATGCCTTTTCGGGTGTGGCAAACTGTATAGTGCGGTTGCCTGCCATTGGCTTCAGTTCGTACCCGAACATCAGGTTTACTTTGACATTCTTATATGAGTATTCGCCAAAGTCATTGGCGAATGAGGCTGTTTTTAGTGATGTCACACTGGTAATCTGTACCACTGCTTCCGGTATCATTCCGTAGAATGACAATGCTGTGTGCAGACTGATATAGGACGGACGGTAAATTCGGTTGGCAAAATAAAGAGAATAATCCGGCTTGTTCTTATACTCCGAAAATGCAAAATAGCCCTGCCTTAACCGGATAAGATACCCTTTCTTAATCCAACGGGTAAGGTTATTCCGGTCAAAGTCGGGTTGCCATGCATATACCTGATAGATATTAAAGCATGACAAATCGAATAGCTGTTCTTTAAATTCCAGAAAGGTCATTTCTTTGTTTTGTTTCTATTATGCTGCAAATATAGTGCATTTTGGAAATAAAACAAAATACAGGGGTTAATTAGGGCTATTATTGTTCTGTCGACAAGACAAGACGAGAATAGGCCGTTTCTGTTTTGTTGGTAAGGCAGAGATGACTTTGTTTCAGAGTTAGCATTGTTCGTCACAATGATCTTGGATACAACGCCAAACTCCTTGAAGTATTGGTTGATAGAATAAATATAATCACTTCACTCCGTTTTTTTAGTTTCATGTAGCAATTACCAGCCGTTTATATTGTTTTGCGTTTCAACAACAACTTCAATGTCATCAGGCAAATTATAAAAGAAATCAATATCGGTTTTACTCTCAATATTATCTACAGAACAGGCATAATAGCTCATAGGGTGATCTCTCCCTTCGTTTGGATATATAAAACCTATTGCCTTGGGCGTTTCTTTCATACAGAGAACAACTTTATAAAATGCATCCGGTACCCATATTTCTTTGGAACCTCCAATTGTTGATTTTTTTTCATTGTAATACATGGGGCCACAAGCTATATAGATATCTCCATATTCTTTTGCCCACTTACGGCACTTCTCTTCCAACTCTTTCCAATCGCCCCCATTGAGCTTTCTGTTTTGAGGACATATATTTGTAAGAAGGTATGTTTGTTCCATAGCCTGTTTTGACCACTTATTATCTCCAGCTGGACACATATGACCATGGTCGAGACCATTGGGGTTTTGCCCCCAATCCACAAGTTCTTGACGAGGTTTGGAGGCTTCCGTGTCTTCGAAATATCGTGTTCCTTTCCTGGACCAAGGACCATCAGTATGTTCCTTGGTAAGATGCCATGCTACCCAATTGGCACACTTAGTCGTGTTGTTATATGATAGTGAATACCCAAGGCGGCTAAGAATTTGCTCCGGCATTGCATTTATAATTCTTGGGGTCTCGAGCTTAGGAACACCATGTTCTACTGCTATTTTTGCGTTTGGTTGTCCTTTTGGCATTTCATTCAAGTCTAGTTCCTTCTTAGGAGATGGATTCTGATCAGTTATCTCCTTTGAGTGTTCGATATTTGCTAAAGATTTATTATCATCCACAAATGTGTTTTGAAGAGATTCATCATTTACATATTCATCATCATTCGTACATTGTCCGATAGCTATGGCTAAAACAAAGATACTAATCAAAATCAAGATAATCCTCTTATACATAATCCTGATATATTTCAATTAATAATTTCCCATTTTTACTCTGCCACTCATGCCAACCATCAGCAGTGCGCCCCATGATATAACAAGCTGCAGTTTGGGGAGAATCGAATGCATAATTTTCTTTTAATCTGGTTTCTTCCCCTCTCTGAGAACAATACTTTTTTATAAAGTTCCGGCGCCCGAATTCCAGTGCTGTAAAACGGAATTCCTTTGAAACTTCTTCTGACAGGTGTGCACCAGCAAGAACCGTCAGTGTCTTAGAATTGGGGTCATAATATGCCTCAGCTTCATATTTTCTATCTCCTACATCGTTTATTAAGAAAAAATGAGGATTAGACAACTTATCTTCTGTATTTGAAAGGTTATCATCCGAAATACTCCTATGTGAAATTCTAACGGTAAAGTGATCCGGGTATATGTCATTTAAATGATTACCTTCATTATCTACCCAAGAAGCATAATAGGAGATTTTCCCCATAAGGATGGATGCCGCTGCCGTCGCCGTTCTACATTTAAAATCATTGTCAACCAGATAGTATTTCCCCATATCAGTACAAGACTTCTCAACTAAATGCTTGCGGGTATCCCATGAAGTAGATGCTGCATATTTTTCACTGACTGCTTTTGAGAACATACTGCCCTTCATAATATAAAAATGATTGGTCTCCTCATCGTAGTAGCCACAAGCTTTACAGATATGGGGGTTTTCCAGTTTGAAAATGTGCTGTTCTCCTTTCTTATGTGTATTTGCTTTTTTAGCCTCAAGATCTCGAATATTGGGAAGCCTGAAATACTCATAGCTCTCGGCAAGAGACTTACCAGACAAACTTTTCCATTCCGTAAAATCTACTTTCTTGCCTAATGCATAACTGGCAGCAATGGAAGCTGTTTTACAGGATAAATCTTGTTTTAAAGTGCTCTTTTCATACAGAGCATGCTGCTTGGCAATGTCTGAGTGAAGTTCCTGTAGCTGATCCGAATAGATAGTTCTATTAACAATGCTGTGCGCAAGGAGAACAAACAGGTTACGCTGTTCGTCATAGTAGCCAGATGCAAAAACAGTCTTGCCTTTTTCTCTTGATTTGATATAGAATAGCAATTTCCCTTCTTCTTTCTTCTGTTCTGAGTATTGTTTTAGAACATGTAACTCATATTTCATGAGTTGCACCCCATCAAATGGTAGTTTTGCTTTGTCATACGAGTCATGTGGAGCATTAAAGATGGATTGGCGAAGATTCGCATAAGACTCCTCCTCATCTGTAAAGAGGAACATTTTGGTTGGCTTACCAAGAATCTTCTCTATATCAGATAGATCTATGTGTTGATTATCCATATTAATTCTGCTCGGCTGACAGTTCATCAAGTTTAGCTTTGATATTGTCAATGTTACCTAAGACTGGAACGATATTGATAAGGAATCTTTGGTTCTTCTCTTCAATTAGATTCCATTGTCTAATGTAATCACTATATACAGGATGTTTCTCTTTCAGCTCTTTCTCATTTGGCACCTCTCGTGGTACGCCTGCCTCTCCACTTCCAGATATCAACAGTTCGCATCTTGGTATAGATGTAAAGTCTATATTGTTCTGCTTCCAGAATTCATTGAGGTACTGAGCACGAAGAAAAGACAACGTATAGTTGTTCTTCCATGCATCTTGGTTGAACGGAACCTTTGATGATTGTCCTTCAACGATGACTAAGAATTTTATATTACTATCCTTAGTTTCTGGAATAGTCCGGTTCAATTCCTGAATCTTCTGCTGCACTAACTGTCCAGCTTCGACAATCTGTTTCCTTATGGTATCAGCAGCAGGTTTATTGCCTATATCAAGTTTCAACTTAGTATTGATATCATACTGTTGGGTCTGATACTCAACATTTATTTGAAACATGTGTTTCAGATAAATGTTGTTATATCCGAAATATTTAGTATTGTCAATGGAACCTACAGTTGAATAGATGGAGATAATACTCTGATAATCCTTCAACAAGATTTCAAGTTGGTTGTTTTTATCTGTTAATTCGCCTTCTTTGATTTTGAATCGGCTGAAGGATACTGCGAACAATACCAACATTATGGCAAACAGTGTTGTCATAATATCTACATAGCTTGGCCAAAATGAACTATTATTTCTTCCGTCCATATATTATTATTTACGAAATAGACCTCCCAGTACACCAGTAGGTTTCTCATCATCCTTTTGTTTTAATCCTGTTTTTATTTCAGACAATTCAAGCTTAATCGGATCTACTACAGATGTTTTGATTTTGTCCGTAGTCATTATAGCGTCTGATAACTCTGTAATTTTTTGGTCAATATTTTTTAGATCAACAAGTTTATTGTTTATATCTTCCAGTTTACTGAGGTTGACGAATTCAGACCTTACATCTTCAATAGATAGGCGTTCTTCAATGACTCTCATGAATGCAGCATGGCGAATTTCAAGTTCTGTTGTCTGAAGCTTTATCATTTCTTCAAAGCCTTCTATATGCCCCTCTATAGCTCTCTTATATCGCTCGTTGAGTTCCATAATAGTTTTGGTCTGCACCTTAAACAAATGTTCCAGTTTATCATCAGCCTCTTCCAGATAATTATCTGCGATCTTCTGTTTCTTTCCAATTGCAGAAATTTGTTCCTGAAGTTTGTTGACCACATCATTCCCCAGAATTTCTCTCTTTGAAAGCTGACCACCAAGGAGATTTATGCTGGTTTCAAACTCTTTAACACGATCAAGAATCTGGTTAATGCGAACCGCTAGCTCATGAGGAATCTTCAGCGAATCAGCATAAGCATTCTGTAGATTGATAGATTCCTGGGCAGCTGCCAGCATCATCCGGCGAGCCTCCTCAAACTTATTTAAAGATTGTGTAATAGAAATGAATTGATGCGCAGCTTCTATATACTTGTCCATGCCAGTAGCAAGTTGATCACTTTTCATCGTCTGGATAAGTTCTTTCTGGTATTGGATGTTCTCATTTATCTTATCCATATTCTTACCCATAGCCTCTACAGCACCGGCAACAGCAACAACATTCTTCTCAAAGTTCTTACCGAAGGCTAATGTACACTTATCAAAAGTAGTTTGAAAACGATTAATGACGCCATCGAACGCAGGCTCAAAACGATCTACCGTTTCGTGAAGTTTCCCAATCGCGGAAACCAAACTTACATTGATGGACGGCATCAGTTCTGTTTGAACAAAATCGTAAAAATCATTTTTATCTTCTTCAATCTGTTTTCTGGAATTTCCTGCTAATGCATTATTTATGGTTGTAAGGAGAAGACCGCAAAGACTGGTAAACATAGAGACAAGTGTACCAATAAGCAGGTTTTTAATAGAATCATCACTAATATTCCCTGCATTATCAAAGCCTAATAAGAACATAAGGATACCCATGAATACTCCAACGAATGTACCCATAAGACCCAAATATGTCGGAAATGCTAAATGGGTTGTGGACTGGTCATAGCGCATATTCAACTTGCGTTCCACTTTGTTTTGAATAACCGTAAAATCTGTGGTACCCTTGGTCTTAACTACATAACGATTAATTTCCTGAATCAAACTATTAAGATCAGAATTAGATTCGCCTACCTCTAATAGTTGTAGGTACAGTTCATCTCCTATGGTTGTCATGTATTTGGAATAAGCTTCCTTCTTTTTAAAAAAGCTATTGAACAGATTCTGATATCTTCGAGTCTTTTTAAAGAAATGTAGCTGAAAGCCTACAAATCCACTTGTAACGACAACAGAAATGATAAGGGGCAACAAAAATGTAAAATCCATTATATTAAATCTTTGTCAATTCGAAAATGCGGTTAATAATTGGCAAGAAGAATACGGAGTTATTCAAGATAACCTCTCCCTGATACTTCTCCTTAACTTGGGTCTTAAAATATGTATCGAGAGGTGTGCCCATATCTTCCAATGCTTTCCTTACGTAATTTGACATATCAGCTGTAGAGTCTATAATCTTCTCCTGTTTCAACATGTTTAATACATCTTGATAAAGCTTACTAAATGCGTCGTATTTTTCAAGGAGAGCTTCCCTTAAGGTGCTGTAATTCTGGACTATCTCACCTACATCCTCATATTTGAGTGAACTGTCCCCATGATATATCAATTCTGGTACATTTGGCGCATTCGGGTCACGATAGAGTCCCCCATAACAAGTCGACTCCTTACGTTCTTGTGGCAGTTCCAGATTCACATTATGCTTATCACCAAAGACTTGCCCAAAAACAAAGTCAATGATACGCTTCACAGCTATGCGGTCGGCAGATATAAAGCTGTCAATATACCTACTACCATTACCACTAAACACGACAGTGCGAGGAGCCATAAGTCCATTATCCTTATACATGCAGGACATATAGAAGAGGATTGAAGTCAGATGATAAATAAACACTGGCTTAAACTCATCACGCAACTGCTTGGTAATATTGCAATGTGCGGAATTACTCAGCCAGAAATTAATAATATCTTTAGTCTTTACCAAATCATCCATCTGCAGACTGCGATTCAAGGCGTTCAGATCATCTTTGTCAAAACGAAGAGTTGATGCGTATTTCTTGTAGATACCATTCTCACGAACATTGTCAAAGTCGATAAATCCATTAGCCCAAAGGACATCGCAACCAAAGTGTACTGAATTAGCAATCTTTGGATCATTGTCTTTGAAGTATACGAAGTCGGTAGAACCTCCACCGATATCAATAACGGTAACAGCATCAGAGTTGGCAATGATATTTTTCTTCTTGAAGAAGTAATAAGGAGCCTCGGATTCAGAGAAGCATTGAATCTGACCAGGTTGAATAAAGAGAATATCTTCAGGTTCGCCTTTTTTTACTCCAGGGGTACCATACCATATATCATCATACAGGCCTTTGGTTGTACCAGCGAAACTCAGCGGACGGAACCACACAATCTTGGTGCGGTCAAGATCCCCATTATGCTGAAGTATATCGCATTTGATAATCAGTAACAATTCGCGCACAAATACACGGAGCAGTTCATCTTTCACATCCCACTTGATGTCTGTATGGATATTCTGATCATTGTTCGGCATTAACTTTTCATAAAAGAAGGCAATGTTGTAATTATCGAATAGTTTTGGCCGGATAGTATTACTGCGTATGCCACAAAGAGCTGTACGAATTGGGAATTTGTAATCAAAGCCATCAATCAAGGCTGGAAGGAATTCGGTCTTTAACTTAATCTTTGCTTTATCAAAGACAGAATCTTCTATCAAGCGAGTCAAAGAGAACTGACGGTCGTTTGGTATTTCATGGAGGTAGTTAACCATAGCCTTCTCCATCTTGAAGAGTTCAGGCATATAATTGGCTCCGTTCTTGGTACGTGATACGAATGTATTGGAAGTTCCCAGATCAATAGCATAAGTATAAGTATCATCAGTAGCCTTGCTGACCTGCCAAACAGGAATAAGTAAGCCCCTATTTTCATGGATGCTCACCTCTACAGCATCGAATGATGTTCCGTATAATTCATAGAACTTAGTACCTCCATCCTCTGAATCCGCCTTCTGCCTTGAACGGACAAATTCGGGAAGGACACCATACTGAGCTGAATCTGCCTGCTCTATTTCACGAATATGTTCTCCATTTTTAAAGAACGACAATTTAATTTGATCTATATTGAAAGTTGGTGCTTCCGGGTCTTCATCAGCAGCAACGACAAACATCTTAAAATAATTGTTCTCTGACTCTTGGTGAGAAAGGATATTAGGAAAAATTCCCAGATTAAAATTAATATTTGCCTTCTTCAAATCAATGATTCTACCCTGACCAGTCCGGAACGGCTCAACTGCATACTCCTTTTCATATGCCTTTCCATTAAAACGAAGGTAAACAGTGACCGACTGACGGTTAATATGAATATCTGAGTCAATATTGTTGTTTCCATATAGAGAAAGTATCTCTGGTTTGAAAGGTAGTAGGTAGTCATAGTCTCGGGATGGACTGTCATTCTGATACTTGACAGCAACATAGTTATTTCTATATATTCTGTATGGCAGGCGAATAAGTGTAGATGTGAAATAACTGTTGATATCTGTTTCATTAGAAGACTTGAAATGAAGGCCATTGACAACTAATGCATCATTTTGATCAGTCTCCACATCAGCCAAGTACAAATCATAGTTGTTTCTGATATCAGGATCTTCTTTGAAACTACGAATATATTCCTTGATGGATTTGAGACGTGGGGCGACATCATCAGAACCAAACAATACGTTGAACATGTAGTTCTTGAAATCAGCCTCTCGTTCTTCAAACAACTTGATGTCACGGAAGTATTCGCCCCCAGATTTGCGACGTATATGAAGATTTTTGTACTTGCTGTCATGATCAGCCGATTGGTCAGCAAATATTATATTATATGAACCATCTTTACGCACTTTGGACTTGTCCATGTCAGGTGGAGTAACAAAACCTGTCAGCGGGGAACTGCATGCAAGAAGTTTGTCCTTTCCGCCTTCCGTAAAGACAAGGAAGAATAATTTTTTCTCAATAATGTCTGTCTTGTAGTAGCTTTCGATTGAACTATACAGAACAGGCATCTTTTTCTTAATATAAGCAAGATTTTCCGCAGCATTCCACTCGCGCAATTCAATCTTTTCCCCATTTTTCCAGGAGTTGTTTCGATGATACTTAATATTAAAGAGGAGTTCATAGACATCTAATATATCAGATACTAACTGCTTGTATGCGAAGCCAGCTTCCTTTCGGCTGTCGATGTGTTCTTCCATTGCACGACGGAATGCCTCTCGGGCCACAAAGAAACGAGCGAAAGGAGTAGGAAGTGAATTCAGTGCTCTACTGTTATCCGTCTTTTGTTCCATGACTTCATCCAAGTGCGCTGCTGTCAAACCTACATCCTCGGCAATCCAATCTGTACCTTGAATTCCACGGTCAACTATATTGAGATCTATTCTAGCCATAGTTTTACTTTTTTATCTTTGATGTGTAACTATTAATTGCGTCGTAGGCAAATTGAAGGAAGAAACGGAACTTGTTACTGTGATCCTCCCCTTTCTCCTGATTGCTCTTCTGGATCATACGGAGGAGATAATAAGAGTCATCCTTCGCATCTAGTTCCATTCCTTTAATCCAACCGCCCATTTTCTTCAACTCATCATAATGGAGAGGAGCAAAGGTTCGCTTATTTTGAGCGAGTTCTGAGTACCATTGATAATAAATATCAGTAAATCTCTTAAGTGCCAGAAAAGATGCATCCTTATAAAAATGATCATTAAAGCCTCTACTTACTTTTAGCGGGAAGTAAGATTCAGATGGTAACTTGTTGACAAAGTTCCTTAAAAGCATATAGTCGGCTACACTCTTTATCATTTCTTTATATCCGGATCCCATGGATATTAAATCCAGAGATTCTTCATCGGATTCTATTGCACGGCTAAGAAATTGTCGTTTATCTGGCTTTTCTTTATTTAGAAAATCAAACAATGCCGAAGCAGCAACCAGCTCAATAAAGTTTGCTTTATCATCTTGTTTCTTCTCATCGTTTTCATAGACTTGTTTCAAAGTCTTTTCTCCTATGTAATAAAGATAATCAGAATCTACCGTGTTTTCATAATATGCTAAAGCCGCTTTGGTCTTTGTGTAGAAGTTTGCAGAGTCAATGTCGCTACCTGTAGTAGCAGGATCTTTCAATCCGTAATAAGGAAGTACAGATACGGCACCCATTATGGCATTCTTGACAGTTGGCTCATTTTCAGAACCGCGTATTTTCTTTTCCAGGAGAGGGTAGCCAGATGCTCCTGTACCTCCAAAAATAGAACTGATAATAAAGACCCTGTCCTCTTTTTCACAATGCATCTTAAAGGCTTTGAACCAGTCTGCTCCTTCAATCATTTCTCCGAGAACAACTATACCAACATTAGGATTCCCTTTGAAACCTACAGAAAGCTGATTGTTAAGATTCTTGCTGGAGAACAATGTCTCAATAAGGAGGTTATTAATATCATCCGCACCCAAAGCTGCAGAATTAATATAGGAGCCGAATTTTTCCTTGCTGCCTGCAACCTGCTGAGTATTGTTTGATTGATTATTTAGCTGATTGAGCAAGCGGATTTCAGAATTGAAGAAACCATCAAGGTGATTAAGGGTTGATGAACCGTTATTAATTGATTGCTGATAAATATTGATATAGCTATCCAATAGAGAATGGAGATTCTTTTTTTCTTCAAGATCCAGATGTGGATCCAAAATAATCGGTACAACCGTGTAACCGTTGGTATTCATGCCTCCTGCCATCAGCATGGTGATGCTTTTCATGACGCGTATACCAGTACCTCCGATACAAAATACAAATACTTTTTTCATATCTGATTTTAGAATTTAATTAAACGATACGCATTGGTAGGAAAGTTAAACTGGCACCATAACCAAGAAGTAAGAACATATATAATACCAGAATAGAGTGCATTTGCGAAGGCAATCTTAAGTTCCAGAATCAATGCCCCATTCAATTTCGGAGTAACTGCGATATACTCAAATCCCAGCGTGGTTACAAATCCCAGTACGATTGTACCAATCAGAAACCAGCCCCAATATATGGGTTTGTAATGACGACCTGGTCTGTCATTAAAAGGTTTGTAATAGGATATAGCCATTACAATGCCCAATAAGATACAAATCGCTATAATAATGATGGATAAAGCTTCAAGGTGTCCCCAGAATGACCTTGCTTGATTATACAAGGCTTCATTGTTTTGAAACGGCCTTGTAAAATCAGACATGGTTCCAGTGATCCATTGATAGAATTTAAGAAGTTTCATATTTAATCTTTTTTAGATACAAGAATATAATTAGGCTTAAGAGACTGATTAACTATGCCCCCGTAGAATATGCCTTTGATGAAATTCTCGATAGAGTATGACTTTGTATAATCATTCTCCATTGTCGCACCACAGAATTCTCCAAATAGTGTATAGTCAGTGTCTGGAAGTTCAAGCGACCACTCAAGAACTTCTGAATCGGTTGCCATATTCACTACCTTAAGCTCCACAGTGGCGGTGGCTGTTCTTTTGAGTTTCTTGTCTGTTTTATTCTGGACAGCAATGTCAATATCCCCTACAATGATATTAGACCCATATAAGGTCTTAACCTTGAAAGCCTCTATAAAATAGTCCTTATTGGTAAGCAGCCAGCGATAAGGGGCTAAGTCAACCTTAAGTTTAATAGTACAGGAATCAATTCCATCAGGCTCCTCATATTGTAGGAAGGTTGGCTCATTATCCAACTGGTAGCATTTGTTAGGAATTCCAAAACTGTAATTTGGCGCACCATAGTCGAATCCGCTTTCGATATTATCAATAAAACTGCCATTGTCTTCTAGCAAGGTTGAAATACCATCACGCACTTTAGCTACAGCACCAGAATTACCGATAATGAAATAATAATACGGAGATCTATCGGTCACTGGATTACCACTATTCTTCAAATAGTCTGACGTTGCACATATGAGGCTGATAGGTTTGCTAAAGTCGCCTAAAATCTTGCTGACATCTGTGCTATATTGGGTTAAAAGCACTTGTGGAGCTGATGTTCCGACTGGACTATATTTCATGTCGGAAATTAAAACAGCTACTTCCCCACGGCTAGTGTCGAGGTTGGAGATGATAGACTGTAACATAACTGGCACTCTTGTCGATGCAGTAGATACAAATGAACCGGTATTCATTCTTGTCTGAAAATCAGTCATACTGATATTATCTCCACTATTACCGTCATTAGTAAGAATAGTGACCCCATGTGAAAACGATTTATAGTAGCTACAAATACGCCAAACGTCCTCTTTGAACTTTGTCGGTTTGTTAGCTCTAAAGAAACCATTCATGCTACCAGAAACTTCCACATAGAATTTGATATTAGAAAGATCTGTTTGTGGCGAGATATCCGTGCTATCTTTGATTAGAAAACCACACTTAGTAAAATGAAGGTCGGAATTGGAATTCACGACACCACATGCAACAAACATAGACGTCATCATAAAAGCAAGTATGACTGCTGAAAGAGTGTACTTTGTATTCATCAACTTATCGTATTTGAAATTATTTATCACTGCTATCTTATTTTCTGTATCGTTGAGTAACTCCTTTGTATTGTTTTAAGAGTTTTTTGTAATCTGATCAAGCTGTTCAAGATTTAGGATGGGAAGTGTTTGTACACTACTTGGAAATCATAACTGTACTTATCTCAAACATTTCGATCAACTATATCCCTATTTTAATTTTTTCGGCCAAAACTCTTTAATGCGATTTAGCTTTATATTTAAATAGTTAAAATGTCCACAAATTTATTAAAGATGAAGTTTAGACCAAAAAACAAGTAGTTAAATTATTGCAAATTAAACAAATTAATCAATATATTAGGGTTCGCGTAAATAGGTTCTGTATGTTCATGGTCTGATTTTAATTCTCAGATTATACAAAGTAGCACATGTAGCAATGATACATTTTGCAAAAGAGCTGGTTCTGAGACGGCATTCATTTTTGACGATTCTCGTACTTAACTGTCGATGGCATGTTTCACACATACTCGAATGCAGGATACATTTTTGTTAAAGTGTTTTGCTGAGTAGAAAACTCCTTCCCCTTGCTTCTCTTGACGGACTGTTATGATTATTACCTCTTTGGCTAAAGTCAAAAGCCAGGAAACCTTCTTGTGAAGAGAAATAGGAGAACTAAAGATGTCGAATTCGACACCTTATTAAATAACGGACTGTACAGCATATACCAAGCACAGGGAAACTCAAGTGTATTTTATTAAAATGATTATCCGCATACTGTCC
>NZ_DBDF01000042.1 GCF_002293435.1 Bacteroides sp. UBA939
GGCAGTGCTAAAGAGAACTCTGTACCTCTGTGTCTCTGTGTTCGAATCACCGCTAAATTCTCATTTATGACGAGACACTTATGAATAATACAGATTATAATCATTCACTTATATGATGAAAAAGATTTTATTATTATTATTGTTCGCTCTTCTGCTTCCGTTGTCCTATACGTATGCGGAGAACTACCCGTACCGGAGCGACGTACTTTGGGTAACTGTACCCAACCATGCCGACTGGCTTTACAAAACCGGAGAGAAAGCTACGGTTGAAGTGCAATTCTACAAATACGGCATTCCACAGGATGGAGTGACCGTGACTTATGAACTTGGCGGCGACATGATGCCTGCCGATGCCACCGGTTCCGTCGTCCTGAAACAGGGAAAAGCGGAAATTCCTATCGGCACGATGAAAGAACCGGGCTTCCGCGACTGCCGCATGACTGCCACCGTTGACGGCAAAAGCTATAAGCACCACGTGAAAGTCGGCTTCTCGCCCGAAAAGATTCAACCTTACACGCAGATGCCGAAAGACTTCGCCGAGTTCTGGGAAAGCAACAAGGCCCAAGCCTCCAAGTATCCCCTGACTTATACAAAGGAACTTGCCAAAGAATATTGCACCGACAAGGTCGATTGTTACCTCGTCAAGTTAATGCTCAACAATCGCGGACAGAGTATTTACGGCTATTTGTTCTATCCGAAGAATGCCACGAAAGGCTCCTGTCCGGTGGTACTCTGCCCGCCGGGAGCAGGCATCAAGACTATAAAAGAGCCTTTGCGCCATAAATACTACGCGGAAGCAGGCTGCATCCGTTTCGAAATCGAGATACATGGACTGAATCCGACAATGTCGGCGGAAGAATTTAAAGAAATCAGCGATGCTTTCAACGGCAGAGAAAACGGTTATCTGAATAATGGGTTAGAGAATCGCGATAACTATTACATGAAACGCGTTTATCTGGGCTGTGTACGCAGCATCGACCTATTGACTTCTCTGCCCGAATGGGACGGCAAGAACGTAATAGTCCAGGGAGGTAGCCAGGGGGGAGCTTTGGCTGTGATTACTGCCGGATTGGATAACCGTGTCACTGCTTGCGTCGCCAATCACCCGGCTTTGAGTGATATGGCGGGTT
This sequence comes from Bacteroides sp. UBA939, assembly GCF_002293435.1. Classification (GTDB taxonomy): domain Bacteria; phylum Bacteroidota; class Bacteroidia; order Bacteroidales; family Bacteroidaceae; genus Bacteroides. The sequence goes on from NZ_DBDF01000042.1 coordinate 1,131, forward strand.
ACAAAGCCGGACGTGCAGGAGGCTATCCTCACTTCTTCCGTACCGAAGGCATGGACACGCCCGAAAAGCTGAAGACAATGGCATACTATGATGTGGTAAACTTCGCCCGCCTGATAAAAGTTCCTACCTACATCACTTGGGGATACAACGACGACGTTTGTCCTCCTACCACCAGCTATGCCGTATATAATGTACTGACCTGCCCCAAGGAAGCATTGATTACTCCGATTAATGAACATTGGACTTCCGACACCACAGAATACGGACAGTTGGAATGGATATTAAAACATCTGAATTAACCCCTATAATCAACAATATAACAGGCATTTAACGGTTCATGAACGGTGTCTTATACCGTTCATGAACCGTATATATGCGGTTTGCGGACGGGATATATGCCGTTCGCACACGGGATATATGCCGTTCACGGACGGGATATATGCCGCTCACGGACGGGATATATCCCGTGCGTGCACCATATATATGCGGTGCAACATGCCTCAAAGTGACTTTTAACTACTAAACTACTAACGAGGTGATACCCCCTTTAACTACAGTATGAATAATGCAGGCAAGAAAACACCCCTGTTGTATTACTACAACAGGGGTGTCCACCTAAAAACGGAGATTTCCATGTTTCTTAAAGCCGAAAATACTAAAAGAAGTTGGGCTATCTGGACTCGAACCAGAAATGACAGGACCAGAATCTGTAGTGTTACCATTACACCATAGCCCAATAAGAGGTCTTTCTCATTTTGCGGTTGCAAAGATACTAAGATTTTAAGAACCCAAAAAAGAATTCTATACTTTTTTCTCTAATTTCTGCTAAGAAGCTACACAGCAAAGTAATATATACCTAAAAAAAATAAAAAAGAAAAGAGTTTTTCCTTTTTCAGTGTTTCATACAAGAATTCACCGTATATTTGCCAACTATTTAATTTCAATAATTAGTAATGAACGAAACAAAAAAACTTATTCAACAAATAACCGAAGGTATTCAAGATAAAAAAGGAAAAAAAATTGTGATAGCGGATCTGACTAAGATAGGCGATACCATCTGCAACTACTTAGTTATTTGCCAGGGAAATTCCCCCAGCCAAGTGACCGCCATAGTAGAATCCGTAAAAGAATTCGCCCGCAAAGGCGCTGATACCAAACCATCTGGCATAGATGGACTACGTAATGCCGAATGGGTAGCAATGGATTATTCCGACGTATTAGTTCATATATTCCTACCCCAGACCAGAGAATTTTACAATCTGGAGCACCTCTGGGCTGACGCAAAATTAACCCAAATACCTGATATTGATTAATTAAGACTTATGGATAATAACAACGCTAATAAAAAAAACAATAAGGTAAATATACCCAAGTTCAACCTGAACTGGTTGTATATGATAATAGCCATGATGCTTTTGGGATTGTATCTGACGAACGAAGGCAGTACAAATTCCAAAAATGTCCCTTACGATGAATTCCAGCAATACATACGTAACGGCTATATGAGTAAAGTGATTGGTTACGATGACAACTCGGTAGAAGCATACATCAAGCCGCAATATGTAAAAGATGTATTCCGCCAGGACTCCAACCGGGTAGGCAAGAATCCGCTAATCATAACCGAAGCCCCGTCGCGCACAAGCCTGGGCGACTTCTTACAGAAAGAGAAAGATGAAAAACGTTTCGACGGCTCTATCAGCTACGAGAAGAAACGTAACTATTTCAGCGCTATCCTATGGCAAATCCTGCCAATCGCTTTCCTTATCGGTTTCTGGATCTTCATGTCACGCCGTTTGAGCGGTGGCGGCGGTGCAGGAGGTGGCGGCATATTCAACGTGGGTAAATCGCGCGCCCAACTGTTTGAGAAAGGCACACCCGTAAAAGTTACTTTTAAAGATGTGGCCGGACTTGCCGAAGCCAAGCAGGAAGTAGAAGAAATTGTGGAATTCCTGAGAGAACCCCAGAAATACACCGACCTGGGTGGCAAAATACCTAAGGGCGCATTACTGGTAGGCCCTCCGGGAACGGGTAAAACGCTGCTTGCCAAAGCCGTAGCAGGCGAAGCCAACGTACCGTTCTTCTCACTGGCAGGTTCGGACTTTGTGGAAATGTTTGTCGGCGTGGGCGCTTCACGCGTACGCGACTTATTCCGCCAGGCAAAAGAAAAAGCCCCCTGTATTGTATTCATCGACGAGATTGACGCCGTAGGCCGTGCACGTGCCAAAGCCGCCGCTATGGGTGGTAACGACGAACGCGAAAACACATTGAACCAGCTATTGACTGAAATGGATGGCTTCGGTTCCAACAGCGGTGTAATTATCCTTGCCGCTACAAACCGTGTAGATGTACTGGACAAAGCCCTGCTGCGCGCCGGACGTTTTGACCGTCAGATACATGTAGATTTACCGGATCTCAATGAACGTAAAGAAGTCTTTGGAGTTCATTTGCGCCCCATCAAGATAGACAATACTGTAGACGTTGAACTCCTTGCACGCCAGACACCGGGATTCTCCGGCGCCGACATCGCCAACGTCTGCAACGAAGCCGCCCTTATTGCTGCGCGCCACGGCAAGAAGTTCGTAGGGAAACAAGACTTCCTCGATGCCGTAGACCGTATCGTAGGCGGGTTGGAGAAGAAAACCAAAATCACAACGGAGTCCGAACGCCGCTCTATCGCTATTCATGAAGCCGGGCATGCCTCCATCTCCTGGTTACTGGAATATGCAGACCCGTTAATCAAAGTAACCATTGTTCCGCGTGGACGGGCATTAGGTGCTGCATGGTACTTACCGGAGGAACGCCAGATAACCACTAAAGAGCAAATGCTCGACGAGATGTGTGCAACTCTGGGCGGACGCGCTGCTGAGGACTTATTCCTTGGGCGTATCTCCACCGGCGCCATGAACGATTTGGAACGTGTCACCAAGCAGGCTTATGGCATGATTGCCTACCTCGGCATGAGCGAGAAACTGCCCAATCTCTGTTACTATAATAATGAGGAATACTCTTTCAACCGTCCGTACAGCGAAAAGACTGCCGAACTGATTGATGAAGAAGTAAAGTGCATGGTAAACGCACAGTACGAGCGTGCCAAGAAAATACTTTTCGAACACAAAGACGGACATAACCAGTTGACCCAACTGTTGATTGACAAAGAAGTTATCTTCGCGGAAGATGTGGAAGAAATCTTCGGCAAGCGTCCCTGGGCATCCCGTTCTGATGAAATCATCAGCGCAAAAAAGACGTCTGACGAATTGAAGAAAGTGGAGGAGTCGGCCGCTAAGAAAGCTATAAAAAGCGAAGAGGAAGTGAAAGAAGAGGAGAATAAGAATGTCGAGACAGGTAGTGCGGATAAATAAAAATTAAAGACTTAAAAAGGGAATTACCGTGAAAAGCAATTTCTTACAACGCGCTATTACAGGTGTGTTATTCGTAGTAGTATTGGTGGGCTGTATTCTATACAATCCCCTTTCATTCGGCATCCTGTTCACCATCATCAGTGCACTAAGCGTATATGAATTTGGGCACTTGATTAATAAAAGCGGTGAAGTACAAATCAATAAAACCATAACCGCACTGGGAGGGGCTTATCTTTTTTTAGCAGTAACAGGGTTCTGTCAGTTCCTCGTCGGAGCGCAGGTATTCCTGCCTTATCTGGCATTACTGCTCTACCTGATAATTACGGAACTGTACCTGAAAAAGAAAAATCCCATAGGCAACTGGGCATATTCCATGCTAAGCCAACTGTATGTAGCACTGCCGTTTGCACTATTAAACGTATTGGCTTTCCATTATAGTCCGGCAGCAAGTAGCGTGACTTATGATCCAATCCGCCCCCTTTCCATCTTCATATTCATTTGGTTGAGCGACACAGGCGCTTACTGTGCCGGTTCGCTTATTGGCAAGCACCGCCTGTTTGAACGTATTTCTCCCAAGAAATCATGGGAAGGAAGCATTGGCGGCGCTATACTCTCCATCGCTTCTTCCTTTGCGTTTGCACATTATTTCCCGTTCATATCTATGTGGCAATGGGTAGGATTAGCATTGGTTGTCGTTATCTTCGGAACCTGGGGAGACTTGACCGAATCGTTGATGAAGAGACAATTAGGAATTAAGGACTCCGGGCATATCTTACCGGGGCACGGTGGAATGCTCGACCGTTTTGACAGTGCACTGCTGGCTATTCCTGCCGCTGTAGTTTACCTCTATGTTTTGACACTGCTCTAAGCACCGGAAACAGTTGCTTTAAGTACCGGAAGTATAAGCCACTATAAAAAATATTCTTCATCCGCAAACCATACAGATCACACGGATTTAATTACAAATCCACGCAATCTGCATAAGCTTTGCAGATGAAGAATGTTTCAACTAAACTCTTGAGAAGACCTTTTCACATAAAAGAGCACGTTGGGCTTACCCGAAACTCTCGGCGTATGAGTTAAATCTCTCCTTTCTTAGAGCCTGTTTAAATTT
>NZ_DBDF01000231.1:0-167 GCF_002293435.1 Bacteroides sp. UBA939
TCCCGGGAGGAGGAGTACCCGTATTTGAGTTACTCTATGGGATAAAAAATAGAAGAGGGGGCTCACTTCACACATGATTGAAGTGAGTCCCCTCTTCTTATTTCCTTTATATCCCGGAGTGCTTACGCCTTAACTCCGTTGTATTCGTCAGAAACAGTCAGTTTCTT
>NZ_DBDF01000231.1:263-449 GCF_002293435.1 Bacteroides sp. UBA939
GTATCTTGTTTTATGTTATTATTTTCACGTAATCGGGCTGCAAAAATAGAGACTTTTTTCAAAATAACCAAGAGTTAAGTCATTTTCTATCAGAACTTTTTGTGTTTTTTGCTGATTTCCATTACTTTTGCAGCCGTTAAACTCACCGGAAACAACTTAAAAGCTGTTTTGATTTTGCTCAGCATT
>NZ_DBDF01000231.1:506-1369 GCF_002293435.1 Bacteroides sp. UBA939
AATATACATATAAAATAAAGAATCTTAGTATGATTAATTCCCAAGACATCAAGAATGGAACTTGTATCCGCATGGATGGTAAACTGTATTTCTGTATTGACTTCCTGCATGTAAAGCCGGGAAAAGGTAACACTTTCATGCGTACCAAATTGAAAGACGTAGTAAANNGAACGTCGTTTCAACATCGGTGAAAAACTGGAAGATGTACGTGTGGAACGCCGTCCCTATCAATTCTTATATAAAGAAGGTGAAGATTATATTTTCATGAACCAGGAAACTTTTGACCAACACCCCATTGCCCATGACCTGATTAACGGTGTTGACTTCCTGTTGGAGGGAATGGTACTTGAGGTTGTGTCGGATGCTTCTACGGAAACCGTTCTTTATGCCGATATGCCCATCAAAGTTCAGATGAGAATTACATATACCGAACCGGGTCTGAAAGGTGACACCGCTACAAATACCTTGAAGCCTGCAACCGTAGAATCGGGCGCTACCGTACGCGTTCCTTTGTTCATCAACGAAGGTGAAATGATTGAAATAGATACTCGTGACGGTTCTTACGTAAGCCGCGTAAAGGGATAATCCGGTTTTACATAATATTTGTTTATCTGCAAAGCCATTAAATGCGAAGCGGAGCTTCGTAATAAGTGGTTAGTGGTTAGTGGTAAATGATAAGTGATAAGTGATTACAAGAGTATCTCTATTCNNTCTGATTTCTTTCACTAAGGTACGTTTTCCTCCTCCTGGGAGGAGGAGTACCCCGTAAGGGGGGAGGTGGTAGGTGAGAAAAGAAGTTCTTAGATTTATGATTAATAGGTTTTATTTTACCTACCACCTCCCCCTACGGGTACTCCTCCTCC
>NZ_DBDF01000231.1:1381-4836 GCF_002293435.1 Bacteroides sp. UBA939
GAAGCTAATAGAGATACTCTTGTTAATCACTAATCCTTAATCACTAACCCCTAACCCCTAATCCCGTAGAAATTCCCTGTTATTAAATACTACAACAGGAGCATTTATAAAAAGTTGAATTTATGCGATATTCCATCATCATTCCTGTTTATAACCGCCCCGATGAAGTGGACGAGTTGCTGCAAAGCCTGACAAAGCAGAGCTTTAAAGACTTTGAAGTGATGGTGGTGGAAGACGGTTCTTCCGTCCCTTGTAAGGAAATAACGGAGAACTATCAGGAAATACTGGATATACATTATTATTATAAGCCGAATTCCGGCCCCGGACAAACTCGTAATTACGGAGCTGAACGCAGTAAAGGCGAATATCTGATTATACTCGATTCGGACTGTATCCTACCGGAAGGCTATCTCACTGCCATAGAAAAAGAACTCCGGACTTCCCTTGCCGACGCCTTTGGCGGACCAGACCGGGCACACGAATCTTTCAGCGATATACAAAAAGCCATCAATTACTCCATGACTTCTTTCTTCACTACAGGAGGTATCCGTGGAGGAAAAAAGAAAATGGATAAGTTCTATCCGCGCAGTTTCAACATGGGTGTCAGACGCGAAGTGTATGCTGCATTGGGCGGTTTCTCTAAAATGCGTTTCGGAGAAGATATCGACTTTAGCATCCGTATATTCAAGGAGGGTTACCACTGCCGGTTATTTCCGGACGCCTGGGTGTACCATAAGCGTCGTACGGATTTGGGAAAGTTCTTCAAGCAGGTTCATAACTCAGGTATTGCACGCATCAACCTGTATAAGAAGTATCCGGAATCCTTGAAGCTGGTACATTTATTACCGGCGGCATTTACGTTGGGAGTTGCCATCCTGCTGCTTGGTGCGCCGTTTTGTCTCTATAGCCTGGCGCCTGTTGTGTTGTACGCTTTGTTAGTGTGCATAGATTCCTCGACACAAAACCGGAGTTTGCGTATCGGCATCTACTCCATTGCAGCTTCTTTTATACAACTTGTCGGGTATGGAACGGGCTTTTGGAGAGCATGGTGGAATCGTTGCATACTGGGCAAAGGTGAGTTTGAGGCATTCAAGAAGAACTTTTATAAATAGGCGCGGGCGTATCCGGATTTGCCGGTAATAACCGGGTTCACAGAAAATAACATGGAGAAACTAACAATCAACCAATGGGCGGAAGAAGACCGTCCGCGGGAGAAGATGATGCTGAAAGGTGCGGAAGCGCTGAGTGATGCCGAACTGCTTGCCATACTTATTGGTTCAGGAAATACGGAAGAAAGTGCAGTTGCGCTTATGCAGCGCGTACTTTCATCATGCGGCAACGACCTGAATCAATTAGGAAAGTGGGAAGTACGCGACTTTTCCCGTTTCAAAGGATTTGGCCCGGCTAAAAGCATTACCATCATGGCGGCGTTGGAACTGGGAAAACGCAGAAAACTACAAGAGCGTCCGGAACGCACCGCCATATCCTGCTCTAAAGATATTTATGAACTGTTTCACCCGCTGCTGTGCGACCTGGCACACGAAGAATTCTGGGTGTTACTGCTTAATCAGGCTTCCAGGGTTATCGATAAGGTACGTATCAGCCGTGGCGGTATCGACCAGACCATTGCCGATGTACGCACCATTCTGCGGGAGGCGCTGTTGCAACGGGCTACCCAGATAGCTTTGATACATAATCATCCTTCCGGCAATCCACGTCCCAGTATGGACGACCAACGTCTGACTCAATCCGTACAGAAAGCCGCTCAGACTATGAATATCCGCATCATTGATCACGTTGTCGTAACGGATGGGAAGTACTACAGCTTTGCTGATGAAGGAGTGATTTAAGAGGCTGTATCAAAAGTTTAAGTCTACTATCTTTCATCCGCAGATAACGCGGATTTTTAAATGCTNNAAGATAAAAAGAGATCCGCGTCATCCGCGTTATCTGCGTCTAAAAAATGATAGTATAAACTAATTATGAACAGCTACTTACTACTAATTATTATACCCGAATATCTCCCTGTACTCCCGGTTTTCCGGTAAGTAACAGAAAGCTTTTCAACCCCGTTCTTTTGTAATCTCAATTAATTTCTTTAGTTTTGCTTCACGAAGATAGATAACCCTCCGCATAATCTGACATAAATTTGTTTCCGCCTCCGGTTTATCTTATCTTTGTCTAACTTAAAAAGTATGCCGATATGACCAAATTTGAAATAGAAGAGAAGATTGTAGCGATGCTTAAGACGGTATTCGACCCGGAAATTCCGGTGAATGTGTACGACTTAGGACTGATTTACAAGATAGACGTCTCCGGCAACGGAGATGTAAGCATAGACATGACCCTAACCGCCCCGAACTGTCCAGCCGCTGATTTCATTATGGAAGATGTGCGCCAGAAAGTCGAGTCGGTAGAAGGTATTAATACCGCCACAATCAACCTGGTGTTCGAACCGGAGTGGGATAGGGACATGATGAGTGAAGAGGCCAAATTAGAATTGGGCTTCTTATAATTTAGTATCAAGCGCAAAAAAACAGAAGCATGAAAAACGTATATTTCCTTTCAGATGCACACCTCGGCTCACGCGCCATTGAGCATGGACGTACTCAGGAACGGCGTCTTGTTAACTTCCTTGATAGTATCAAGCACAAAGCATCTGCCGTGTATTTGCTGGGAGATATGTTCGACTTCTGGTATGAATTCAAAACTGTTGTACCGAAAGGCTATACCCGCTTTTTAGGAAAATTGTCCGAACTGACGGATATGGGAGTAGAAGTACATTTCTTTATAGGTAACCATGACATCTGGTGCGGTGATTACCTGACTAAAGAGTGCGGCGTCATTATGCACCGCGAACCGTTAACCACGGAAATATATGGTAAGGAATTCTATCTTGCTCACGGTGATGGGTTGGGCGATCCGGATAAGAAGTTTCAGTTTCTTCGTTCCATGTTCCGCAGTAGTACATTGCAAACTCTTTTCTCTGCCATACATCCCCGCTGGAGCATGGAACTGGGATTGGACTGGGCAAAAAACAGCCGTCTGAAACGCATTGACGGTAAAGAACCCGACTACATGGGGGAGGATAAAGAGTATCTGGTGCTTTATACTAAGGAGTATCTGAAAAACCATCCAAACATTAACTATTTTATTTACGGGCATCGTCACATCGAACTGGATTTGATGCTGAGCGCTACGGCACGCGTCATGATATTGGGCGACTGGATCAGTCTCTTTTCTTATGCCGTATTCGATGGTGAGAACTTGTTTCTTGAAGAGTTCATAGAAGGAGAAACCAAGCTATAAATTATTAAGTAGCTGTTCATAATTAGTTCATACTATGAATGATAATATAGCGAAACGGAATCTCAATCCGATTGCTGCGCAATACAAGCAATTCTTTAGACGCGGATAACGCGGATGACGCGGATTTTTAAATGCTGCGCTATGTT
>NZ_DBDF01000227.1:0-4143 GCF_002293435.1 Bacteroides sp. UBA939
CAATGATTTGCGGGTGAGCCCTAAAAAGCCGTAAACGAACAAAATTTATCCATTTGTTTGGCGCTATATCCCATGATTTTCACTATATTTGCTCTGTTATTTGAATAAGAAAATTACATTATGACTGAAGAACAGATTAACTCCAATAACGGGAACTATTCAGCCGAGAACATCCAGGTTCTGGAAGGCCTGGAAGCGGTTAGGAAACGTCCCGCAATGTATATTGGCGACATTAGTACAAAAGGACTTCATCACCTGGTTTATGAAGTTGTGGACAACTCCATCGACGAAGCCCTCGCCGGTTATTGCGACCACATCGAAGTAGCCATCAACGAAGATAACTCCATCACCGTACAGGATAACGGACGCGGTATCCCGGTTGACTTCCACGAAAAGGAACAGAAATCAGCCCTGGAAGTTGTTATGACCGTACTGCACGCCGGCGGTAAGTTCGATAAAGGTTCTTACAAAGTATCCGGCGGTCTTCACGGTGTGGGCGTATCGTGCGTGAACGCCTTGTCGTCACACATGACTACGCAGGTTTTCCGTAACGGTAAGGTCTATCAGCAAGAATACGAATGCGGCCATCCGTTGTACTCCGTAAAAGAAATAGGTACAAGTGATATTACCGGTACCCGCCAACAGTTCTGGCCGGACAAGTCCATCTTCACCGAGACCGTTTACAACTACGAAATCCTTGCTACCCGCATGCGCGAGTTAGCCTATCTCAATGCCGGAATCAAGATAACACTGACCGACCTTCGCGTGAAGAACGAAGATGACAACAGTTTCAAGCAAGAGATATTCTATTCGGAAGAAGGATTAAAAGAATTTGTCCGCTACATTGACTCTTCCCGCGAGCATCTGATGAATGATGTAATTTACATCAGCACAGAGAAGCAAGGCACACCGGTGGAAGTAGCCATCATGTACAATACGTCTTATAACGAAAACATCCACTCGTACGTAAACAACATCAATACAATTGAAGGCGGTACGCACCTCGCAGGCTTCCGCCGCGCGCTGACCCGTACTCTAAAGAAATACGCCGAGGATAACAAGATGCTGGAGAAAGCCAAGGTCGAAATAGCCGGCGATGACTTCCGCGAAGGCCTCACTGCCGTTATCTCCATCAAGGTAGCAGAACCGCAGTTTGAAGGACAGACCAAAACAAAGCTCGGTAACAACGAGGTAATGGGAGCCGTAGACCAAGCCGTAGGCGAAGCCCTGACTTATTATCTGGAAGAGCATCCAAAGGAATCAAAACTGATAGTAGACAAAGTGATATTGGCTGCGCAGGCGCGTGTAGCAGCACGTAAGGCTCGCGAATCAGTACAACGCAAATCGCCAATGGGCGGTGGTGGTATGCCGGGTAAACTGGCAGACTGTTCCAGCAAAGACGCCGATGAATGTGAATTGTTCCTCGTTGAGGGCGATTCTGCAGGCGGTTCGGCCAAACAAGGACGCGACCGTAAGTTCCAGGCCATCCTTCCGCTCCGCGGTAAAATCCTGAACGTGGAAAAAGCTATGTGGCACAAAGCATTCGAGAGCGATGAAGTAAACAATATCATTCAAGCGCTGGGAATACGTTTCGGCGTAGACGGAGAGGACAGTAAAGAAGCTAACATCGACAAGTTGCGTTATAAGAAAGTAATTATCATGACCGATGCCGACGTCGATGGTTCTCACATCGACACATTGATTATGACACTCTTCTTCCGCTACTTCCCGCAGGTTATCCGGAACGGATATCTGTATATCGCCACTCCACCCCTTTATCTTTGCAAGAAAGGTAAAGTGGAGGAATACTGCTGGACTGACCAACAACGCCAGAAGTTTATCGACGCTTATGCCGGCGGTTCGGAAAGTGCCGTACACACACAGCGCTACAAAGGTTTGGGTGAAATGAACCCGGAACAGTTGTGGGAAACAACCATGAACCCGGAAAATCGCATGTTGAAGCAAGTCAGCATTGAAAACGCTGCTGAAGCGGATTATGTTTTCTCCATGTTGATGGGTGAAGACGTAGGTCCGCGCCGCGACTTTATTGAAAAGAATGCGACGTATGCGAATATTGATGCATAATACAATGACGAGTTTTTATTGATAAATATCACATTTTACAACGAAGAAGCGCCGTGGGCTACAGGAAATTCCTGTTCATCCGGCGCTTCTTTCGTTATGGTATCTCACGAGATGCGTTCATTCAAGCTTACTACTTATAATTTAGGGGTCTATTAGCAAGAGTATCTCTATTCTCACCGCTAAATTATCATTTATCAATATCAGTAACACTATTGCGAATAAGCATAATATTCATTATATTTGCAGATAATGAATAATCAATAATCTTATAATAATATCTCTAACAATGAAAAATACATGTCATTTTCTGAGCTTTATGCTCTGTTTGGTTCTATCCCAAAGCCTGGTTAAAGGCGCAACAATTCAACCCATTGAACGTACCGTAGGAAAACTGAAAATAACCATCGACCCCCGGATGGAGCTATTGGCGGTTATCCATACATTATCAACCAACATGGATCTGGCAGACAGGGTTGTTCCTTATTCCAAAGAAATTGCAAGCTATTTTGATTCCTTTTCATCACACGAAGCAGTTAAATTAACCGAAAGTCTTCACCAGAAATATAATTTCAATTCGGATGCGCCTGTAGCCTTTATGCTGCATCTGTCTCAACCAATGGAATTAGAGCCTACCGCAAAATATTCCAATTATATAACGGGACGAAGCAGTGGAAGTGATAACCTGGAGCAATACAGAAAAGCGATGAAACAGTTTGCGGAAGCATCAGGTTTCGAAGCATTTTGGAACAGCAAGATTCCATTCTACAACCAGATACTGGACATGACGATTGCCAATATGGGAGAAATAGATTTGGTTGAAGCTATGGAGGACTATTTTAATGAAACCCAAGATTTCTACAATATTATCATAACCCCCGCCTTCCGCGGAGGCAAGGGTGGATTTGTTACCGGCAATGATGGGAAAGACCGTTTTTCTACTACCATTTCAACCACTCAGATAAAAGACGGTATCCCTTATCTAAGTGCAGACAACATCCGCTTTTACATCTGGCATGAGTATGGACATTTCTTTGTAAACCCTCTCGGCAATAAATACGCAGAGCGGGTTAAGTCTACAGACAGCCTGTTTGAACCCATAAAAAAAGGAATGTATGGCCAGGGATATAGGTATTGGTACACGTGCGTCAACGAACATATTATTAGAGCTACAACTGTCAGACTGTATGATTTGCGTTTAGGCTCCCCGCAATCAAAGGGTTTGTTGGACAGTGAATTAAAGAGGCGTTTCATCTATATCGAACCACTTGTTGAGAAGCTCAAAGACTTTGACAGGCAACGGGATGAGAACAACGTTACTTTCTCGGCATTCTATCCTGAACTGCTAAATGTATTGGATAGCTTGCAAAAGATAGAGTATTGGAAACAATTCAATATGTCATTTCAAGGGCCTTTCAGTACGGTGATGGCGGAGAGGATGTCCGTTATCTATCCCACCCGGGATTCGGATGCAGAAGCATTAAAAGTAGCTCAGGATTATGCTTTACAGGTTGCTAACATGTTACCTCCCGGCATGGCTACATTGCTGGCAGATACTACAGCTTTACAGACCGATCTGTCCGAATGCGGGATTTTTACCTTAGGGACTATTGAGAGCAACCTTTTCTTAAAACAATATGCTTCCACCCTTCCGTTTAAAGTTGAGAACCAAACTATGTATGCAGACAAGGAATATACGGACGTGAATCTCAAGTTTGTCACTTGCGTACCCAATCCTCATAACCCTCAAAACGGTATGTTAATCTTCACTGCTCTTTCAAATAAAGCCATTCAAGATATTTTCAATCCCAGTCTGCTTTCTTCCTATAATGACTATATCTTGTTTCTGAATAATGAGACAATCATAAGTAGAGGAGTTTATAAAAATAAAGAGAATAAATGGACATTCTAAAACATGTTGTATAAGAAAAGATTAATATTAAGTAGATGTTCATAATTAGTTTATGCTATAATTTTTTAGACGCAGAATGCGGATGGCACGGATCTCTTTTTATTTTTCGGGTAGGCTAACGTAGCACAGTATTTAAAAATCCGCGTCAT
>NZ_DBDF01000227.1:4149-7468 GCF_002293435.1 Bacteroides sp. UBA939
GATTGAGATTCCGTTTCGCTCTATTATCTTCATAGTATGAACTAATTATGAACAGCTACTTAAGAGAGAGAAAATAGGTAAGCTCCGTGCGAGATTATCATTATTGTGATAGGTGTCGCTATCACATTGTCTGCAAGCTATTGTTTAAGACTTCCGGCAATATGCGTTTGGTGAAAAACAAAAAGATGCTCCTTTCTTTATGGGATTCGTACAGCCAATTAGCAGAACTAAAACGGGTCTTCGACACAACGCATGAAATGAAGATGGATGAAATGAAGAAGTACTTTTATCTTAACAGTATACCTGCCGAAGAACTCCTGAAGAATCCTCCTATGTACGATTACTATGTTAACATGTACACTTCCCAAGTGTAGAATATGTTTATTAATAATACTCTGGCGATTTTAAACGGGACTATATCAATGATGGAGTGAACACTGGAACAGAACCATTCTATCGGCAATAAAAGGAATGATGAATCTCCCGAAACTTCCGGCGCATGAATTTCTTGCTTTGGAAGATGCAAATTATTTCGCAGGGTATCTCAACTGCCCGGTAGTAGCCAATAAATTACTTAGTAGTAGTTAGCCAACTACCCAGTAGTAGTTGGGCAATTACTTAGTAGTAGTTGGGCAACTACTACTAAGTAGTTTACACACTACTACTAAGTAATTTTTGGGAGTATTTATATGGGACAAATGCTGCTCATACACCGGATATTTCGGGCAAGCCGGAATAATGCAGGCAGACTGCCGAGGTTACAACATGTTTTGTTTATCCATCTCTTCGGCTACCAGCTCCAGTTCTGCATACCAGTCTTCGCCAAACTTGCGGATTAATGGCTCTCTCAGGAACTTATATACCGGGAGGTTCTCTTTCTGTCCCAATAACACGGCAGCTTTGCAAACATTCCAACGATTGTAGTTCACTGCTTTATAAGGTCCGTAATCTCCTACCCTAATAGGATACAGATGGCAGGAAACCGGTTTATAGAAATCTGTTTTACCTTCACGGTAAGCCTTCTCGATGGCACAATAACAGGAACCTTTCTCGTCATAGCAAGTAAATGCACAATCCTTGTTGTTTACGATGGAAGTTACAAGGTCGCCTTCACAGTCGGTATAAACTACCCCCTGCTTTTCCAGCACTGCACGCGCCTCAGGCGAAAGTTCATCCCAGATTAGCGGAAGCACCTCTTCCAATTTCTCTATTTCATCCAGCTCCACCGGAGCGCCGGCATCACCTTCTATGCAACAAGCGCCCTTACATGCCTCCAAATTGCAAATAAACTTCTCGCGCAACACGTCGAAGCTCACTACAACATCCCCTATCTGTACCATACTTAATAAAATAATTAATTGCGTCCGCAAAGATAAAAGCAGGGCAACCGCATCAAAATGAATAATGAGAATTTAGCGAAGCTAATAGAGATACCCTTGTAATCATATAGCTTATTCCTGTACATTTTATATATTCATTTTAATGCAGTTACCCTGAGATAAAAGAACTTGCCACAGATTATTCTACACTGGTGACAAGTTCTTTTAGTATAATAAAAATCTTAAAAAGGAAACTCAAAACAGATCCTTATTTATTCCCTGTAACCAGGAATCACTTAATCAGCACCTTACCATTCATTTCTGCCGGAACTTCCAGTCCCATAATCTTCAGAATAGTCGGGGCTACATCAGCCAGGCGACCGTCTTCTATCCGGGCAGCCTTATTCTCCGTTACATAAACACAGGGAACCGGATTCAGAGAGTGAGCCGTATTCGGTGTTCCATCTTCGTTTAAAGCATGGTCGGCATTCCCGTGATCGGCAATGATAATCACTTCATAATCCTGAGCCTTGGCAGCTTCTACTGTATCTTTCACACAGGCATCTACTGCTACAACAGCTTTCTCGATAGCTTCGTAAACTCCCGTATGACCTACCATATCACCGTTTGCATAGTTCACAACGATATAGTCATATTTGTTTTCGTTGATGGCAGCCACCAGTTTATCTTTCACTTCGTAAGCGCTCATTTCCGGTTTCAAGTCGTAAGTGGCAACTTTGGGAGAAGGAACCAGGATCCGGTCTTCGTTATCATACGGAGTTTCACGTCCACCGTTGAAGAAGAACGTAACGTGAGCATACTTCTCGGTTTCGGCAATGTGGAGCTGCTTCAAACCTTTGGAGGCAATGTATTCACCCAACGTATTGTTCACGTTTTCTTTGTCGAACAAAATGTGTAGACCCTTGAACGAAGCATCATACGGAGTCATGCAATAATATTGCAGACCGGGAACAGTATGCATACCGGCCTCCGGCATATCTTGTTGTGTGAGAACAACGGTTAATTCTTTCGCACGGTCATTGCGGTAGTTGAAGAAGATAACAACATCACCTTCCTTAATTGTACCGTCACAACCGGCATTGACAATCGGCTTGATAAATTCGTCGGTAACGCCTTCGTCATAAGACTCCTGCATAGCCTGTACCATATCCGTTGCTTTCTTACCGATGCCATTAACCAACAGGTCATAAGCTTCTTTCACACGTTCCCAACGTTTGTCACGATCCATTGCATAGTAACGTCCAATGATGGAAGCAACCTTACCGGCTGATTTTCCACAGTATGCGGAAAGTTCCTCGATAAAGCCTTTACCACTCTTCGGGTCAGTATCACGACCGTCCATGAAGCAATGGATAAATGTATTCTCCAAACCATATTCTTTAGAGATATCGCACAACTTGAACAGATGTTCCAACGAACTGTGTACCCCACCGTTGGAAGTCAATCCCATGAAGTGGATGTTCTTTCCGTTTTCTTTGGCATAGGAGAAAGCAGAAACAACTTCTGGATTCTGCATAATGCTGTTGTCAGCGCAGGCACGGTTAATCTTCACCAAATCCTGGTAAACCACACGTCCGGCACCTATGTTGAGGTGTCCTACTTCCGAGTTACCCATCTGCCCATCAGGTAAACCAACATTTTCGCCGCTTGCTTGCAGTTGTGAATGAGGATATGTTGCCAACAGATAGTCCCAGTACGGAGTGGGAGTATTGAAGATTACATCATCTTTGCCTTGGTCGCCGATACCCCAGCCATCAAGAATCATTAAAAGGGCTTTCTTACTCATAATATTTATTGATTTTAATTGTATTATTTCAAAATAAGCGGTTACGTTTGTACGAGTTCAAAACATGAGTTCTTTTTAACGACTGCAAAGTTACAAAAAATACCGCAGCCAAAACCATTAATCTGCATTATTCATGCTTCAGGAGTTAGAGGAGTTAACCTGCATTATTCATAAGTGTCTTGTCATAAATGAG
>NZ_DBDF01000111.1:0-11192 GCF_002293435.1 Bacteroides sp. UBA939
GAACATAGAACTGGACACCCTACTTACTGTGTTACAGCCCTTTTGGTGATTGAACTTATCATAACATGATGTGATTGTTTCTGTAAGACAAGTATCTATGTAACATTCCGGAATAATTGTGAGTCCGTTCATTCAGTCAAGAATATTTCTGCGTTAAAAAATAAGTCTACGCCAAGCGAGTACGCTTTATTCATTTCTTCTTCGGAGAGTCCTTTAACAGTTGTTTCCCCATTCTTAAAATCAATAAGGTAGATGGCTAAATCCTCTTTCTTGTTTTCTAAAAAATCATTCAAAACATAGGGACTGTGGGTTGTAATAAAGAATTGGTTTGATTCGGAGTAGACAATATCTGTTGTTATTTTAGAGATGTATGGAGGATAAGAATGTGCTTCCGGTTCTTCAAACGTCAAGATGGCATTCTCATTGCTGGCTATAGCTGTTTTATAATACATTATTCTTTGCAGAGTGTCGGCAATAGAATTGAATGGTACTAAATAAATACTGCTTCCTGATACCTGCTTAAACAATTTAATTTGCTGGCTTGCTTGGTCAAAAGATAGTTTTATACCATATAATGCGAGGATCTCAGAAATCTCGTTCTTCGTATCTTCTAATGAATTTAAGATGGCCGATAGATTACATCCGCTTGTTGGTTGTAAGAAATTAAGTCCGGTGTTCTCAAATTGAAAGGGGGTCGGAAAGAAGTAACTTCTCACATCTTTATTTGGCATCTCTGACCCGGTTTGCTTAACTTTCAAACTGCTTAATTCGACAACAGATTTACCATTGAGAAGACCATTCAAGCGAGATACAATGCTTGTTTTATTGGATTGAAGAACAAAATTATCCGAATCGGTGTGTATCTCAATATTTTTTGTTTTATCTCCGTTGTAGAATAATTCGGATTCGTTTTCGCATCTGATAAACTGTTGAATGGATTTATTATTTGTATACCGGGCATAAGGTAAACTGAAGACGGAAAGAGCTTCTAATATATTACTCTTTCCCACATTGGGCTTCCCTATAAGCAGGTTAATTCTTTTACAATTTTCAAGAACAACATGCTTGACCGATTTAAAGTTCTTTATTTCAATTCTCGTTGTCATATTTTTCCTCTTTTTTCAATGAGACATCCTGATACTGCTAACAAATATAGTGAATTTTATGCGATAATATATAGAATTGAATGTTTTTCAGGTATCAATCAATGAAAATGCATCATTACAACCTTGTGTAAATGGTATACGAACTGGTTCGTGATTTTAAATGGCATAGCCGAAATCAACAATTAGTAATTAGCTTAAAACGATATGGAATGAAACAAAACCATTGGTGTGGTTGCGCTACAATACAAGGGTGTAGCCTTGGAAATAAACCGTAGTCAGGAAGAAGTCCTCCTGTATGTACCGAGCTATAAAGGTTGATAGACCTCGGCTTTTTATTCAACAAAATTTGGATGATATCAATTAGTTTTGGTTATCTTTGGCGCCTTAAAACATAAATACCACTGAGATGTTACAATCCGAATTAACACTGAGGCGCGATAAGATACGCTCCCTTATGGCTCAAGAAGGAATTGAAGCCGCCCTTATCACTTGTAATGTAAACTTGCTCTATACGTATGGCCGCATTGTCGGCGGTTATCTGTATCTGCCTTTGAATGCTCCGGCGCGCTTGTTTGTTAAACGCCCTAACACGCTTAAGGGTGAATACGTTCACCCTATTCGCAAGCCGGAACAATTGCCTGAGTTACTGAAAGAAAACGGTCTTCCGATACCGGCAAAGCTGATGTTGGAAGGAGATGAACTCACGTACACGGAATATACCCGTCTGGCAGCCTGTTTTCCGGAAACTACTGTCGTAAACGGAACTCCCCTGATTCGCCGGGCGCGTTGCATAAAGACGGAGATGGAAATTGAGATGTTCCGTCGTTCGGGTATTGCGCATACGAAAGCGTACGAACAAATACCGTCGGTCTATGTTTCCGGTATGACGGATCGCCAATTATCAATAGAAATAGAAAGACTGATGCGCCTTGAAGGTTGCCTGGGCATATTCCGGACATTCGGTCAGAATATGGAAATATTTATGGGCAGCCTCCTGGCGGGAGATAATGCAATGACGCCTTCGCCTTATGACTTCGCTTTAGGAGGTGAGGGACTTGATTCGTCCATACCTGTCGGAGCGAACGGTACTTTATTGCAGCCCGGACAGAGTGTTATGGTGGATATGGGTGGTAACTTCTATGGATACATGGGAGATATGAGCCGTGTATTCTCTATCGGTAAGTTACCGGAGAAGGCGTACGCCGCACACCAGGTTTGTCTGGATATACAGGAAGCCGTGATTGAGAGTTCAAAGCCGGGCGCCGTATGCGAAGACCTTTATAATATGGCTATTGGTATGGTGACTAAAGCAGGATTTGCCGATTACTTTATGGGAGTGGGACAGAAAGCCAAATTCATTGGTCACGGTGTAGGCTTGGAAATCAATGAAACTCCCATACTTGCTCCGCGTATGAAACAGGAGTTAGAGCCGGGCATGGTATTTGCCCTTGAACCCAAAATTGTGTTGCCCGGCGTCGGGCCGTTGGGTATTGAGAACTCTTGGGTGGTTACGGAAAGCGGGGCGGAGAAACTGACGCCGTGTGAGGAGAGGATTATAGACCTGCGAAGCGGAGCTTCGCAATTTTGAATTATGAATTATGAATTATGAATGGCTGCGCAATCGTGCTGCATAGCCATTCATAATTCATAATTCATAATTAATTTAGCGCTACGCGCTAAATTACCGCGTCAACGAGAACTTCATACTGAAACCAAAGTCAGCGCTGACCACCGGATAAGAACCGGAAGAAATAAGCGGAGTGTTTTGTTGGCGGTCATAGTAAAGCCGGAGAGTTAATAAACGGCTCAATGTATAATCTGCCGAACAGGAGATTTTCAGAGCCTTGTTTCCGCTGGTTGCTTGTGCAAAGCCTTGCTGTATGTCACGACAGAGGGCTGACTGATTACGGAACGATACATCGGCACGGAGAGTAAGGTCATGGCTGGTGGTATTCCTGCTGTTCCTCACATTGCGATTAGTGAACAGCTTAAAATCCACAATCTTATATCCCAACCCTACCACTAAGTCGCGCGAAGCAGTCTCCACCAATTGATAAGCGCTCATGCTGAGGTTCAGAATACGGCTGGTTCTATACTCCACCTTAGCAGTAAGTCCGTTTTGAAGAGTGGCATCCATACCTATAAGAGGTGAAAACTGTTCGTTGATAGATACCATACTGACATCAAAACGGGATGAAGGAACAGGATTGTTGCTCTGTACATCTTCCACAAAACCAATATCTCCCATATAGCTCATAAAACTTTGGAACGTGTTATAACTACCTATACTGTATGTGCTCCGGTAAGCATGGTTCAGGTTAACGCTGCGGAAATGCTTCTTGAACCAGGCTATTTTGCTCAGCCCGTTATAAGTGATACGCCAGTTGGGCATCATGGAAAGCAGACCGGGGAAGAAATCGAGCGCATTGTTCCGTGCATCTCTTCCTGTATATGTAGCAAAGAAAGCGGGAATCATAACATCCGGAGAGTATTTGCTGATAGTACCGTTTGCAGGATCAAAAGTCTGTCCCGCCAGCACACTGCCTTGCGGATATTGAGCGCCGGAATACCGCGCCTCCACACGTTCGCGAACAAAATCAAGATTATTGCGGAAACGCTCAAAGGTTTTGGAACGGTAAGCGTTGCCGGCGCTGGGACGTTCAAAGGCGCTACCGATGGAAATAATACTCATGGAGAAGTTTCCGCTGCGAGTATCCGGTGTTCCCTCGAACATGTATTGCATTTCGCGGCTTTGGTTTCTGGTACGGTTGGCTGTCAGGTCTATTTTGAGATCCCGTATAGGTTCTAAGGAAATGCGCAGTTGCAGGTCTTCAAGAGCGTTACTGCCGGCAGGGCTGACTACAGAGTCGTTGCAGATGAGCCAGTTGTTCTCCAGCGCCCGGTCAATATAACTGTCTCCTGTGAACCCAAAGGCAAAGTCCAACCCCGGCGCAAGGAAACCACCCTGCTTCTTCTGTCCAAACATATCACCTACTTCAGGACGGAAGCCGGGAAGCATCATGGCGTATGTATTCTTATATGTGAAACTGAAATTGCGTACACTCATTGCAAACCGCGCGGCATGTTGCCCGAACTTGTACCACCAGCCGTCTTCGGGTTTCGGGCCGGGAATAACAGTCAGTTTGATGCATGCCGTATCCCGGGTGTCGATACGGAGAGAGTTGGCATCCAGAACTTTGTATCGTACGGGGTAACGGCGTCCGTCAACGGTGAGCGCCGTAACTTTGGGGCGTTTGGAGTTCATGTTGTGCACGATAGTCAATGCAGTGTCCGCTTGCAATTGCACTTCCTTGTCAAAGCGGAGAGGTTTGGCATTCTTGTTTTCTGCCGGATTACGGTAAGAAGCGGAGAAGCGGCGGTTTACGTTTTTAAGATAAGGTATCTTGTTGTACAACGCTTCCAGGTTAAAGCGGGAGTTCACATCAATGCTGCGTTGGTTACTGACAGTATTCCCCATTTCCACACCACCGGCGAGGGACACTCCGCGATCCCAGTTGTAGGAAGAGGCAAAGCGGAAGTCGGCGCTAATCCAGTCTGTCACAGGGAACATATCAAACGGGAGTTTATAAGTAGCATTGAATGTCTGTTGGAAGCCGATGGGGCGACCGAGGCTGAACAGACTGCGGCGTACGGTATCTTTCCATGCGGTGTACTCATCGGGATAGAGGTCTTTGTTGACTACGCCGTAAGGTTCCTCAACTTCGGCATGAGTAGCCGAAGTATAGTTAAGGCGCAGGTTCTTTGTCAAATCCCAACGCAAGGCAAAGTCACGGTTCCAGAGGAATTCCTTGGCTATGGATACGGGGATATTTTCCATGCCGGTATCTCCGCCTTCCGTGTGGATTCCGGCAGTCAGCATTTCCAGGTCACGCAGTTGTAATTCGTAGTAATGCCGCGTCATATCCGTATTGAATGATATGTTCTGCGGTAACCAGTTCAGATTAAAATCTTTAATAATGCGCAACCACGGCGATTTACTTCGTATACTTTTGAAAGGTTCCCACGGTTTGTAGGCAGGGGCGTAGTTGTACGTCATGGCGGCGCGCCAGTCCGTTTCATTTTCATAGGCGGTAGTGCTGCCGTGGTTGTGACGGTATGAGTTGGAGTAACTGAAGGTGAAGTTCCCCGGATCGTAAGGCATGGGATTCTTGCTTATGATACCCAGGCGCATGTTGCTGAGGCTGAAGTTGCGGTAGGTAGCTATTTCCCGGGCAATGTTCATCAACGAGTCCCGTTCCCAATCGGTTATGAAGGCGTCGAGAGCATCTTCCAGCAACATGTCCTTATCCAGCGGATTGTATTTGGGAGTGGTTGCCTCTTTGGAATAAGAGAAGTAGACTGGCGCATTCAGTTTAACTGCCTTGGGAAAGAACCGTCCGAAGTCGAACGTAGTGGTGAAGTTATATTGGTAGTAATCGTCCAGACGGCGTTCACTGACACTCTGTTCGAGCCCGCCGAAACCTGCCGTTTCAATATGTCCCCCAACATTAACATTACCGATGTCGGAAAGCTGTAGATTGAGGTTACCTTGCGCCGCCCATCCGCCGTCTTCGTTAAATTCGGTAAGGCGAAGTTCGTTTACCCATACCTCTGCCGATTTAACGGTACGGGCATTGTTGCGCACGCCAATCATCAGGGTTTTTACCTCTGCCAATGAAGGATTGCCTGCGATACTTACTTTATTGGCGGGATGTTCCGGGTCATACTCGGCATATACTCTGGAATAGGAGACACCGCTGTTGGGCGTGTTCTTCAGCCGGTTGCGGTTTTTCTTGACGTTGGTCAGTAGGCTCAGGTCAATGTCGAGGCTGTTGGCATCCGGCCACACGGCAAGACAACCGGCTGTAGTGCTGCCGTTATACTCGCCGTGCGGAGTAAGAGTAAGAGGAATTTCATATTCGTAATAATTGCTGCGATAGTCTGAACCGAGACGGATGAAAACGGATAGTTCGCCGTTTTGCGGGTCGGTATTCAAATCCGGCAAGGCTTCAGCATGTGCAAACATTTGCAGCCGTTTGTATTGCCGCATGTCCATTCCCGTGTTTTTATAGACGGCGCGTGCATCACCGGGGGTGAGGTTTTCCAGTTTCAGGCTCATGGCTTGTTCGTTCTGTTGGCGCAGTTGCGGCTGCCCGGGGTCAATGACGCGGGAAATACCGGGAGGCATTGTGTAGTTTACCGGAGTACGGTCGCCGTTTTCTTCGATGTTGACGGCGGAAACCGTTAACGTTGCGTTGCTTGCGGTACTGCTTCCTTGCTGGGTGTTGGTCAATGCATCCGTATATGTGCGCCATTCGCCGCGTACCAGTTCGAGGGTGGCAAAGCGTAGTACTACAGGCTTTTCAAATCCGGTCAGGTACATGCGCATAAAGCGGATTGATTTTAAGTCTCTGATATTGCCGATAGCTTGACCGCTGCGTACGGGAACTTTAAACTGATACCAATCCACCTCTTCCGTCCTGCCATTGCGCAGCCGGACACTGACCGTCCGTTTGTCCGTAATGTAGTTCTGTCCTACTTGCAGCCGGGTGGGGTCGAGGTTGATGCGGTACTGGAAATACTTCTCCGTTTCGTTCAGTGTATTGTCCTGATTGATGTCTTCCACATCGGGCACGGTTTTGGCGGAAATGTCGTAACGTTCCGGTGAGTCCTCGCTGGCGGTGGAGTTTCCTTCCGTATTATTGTAATATTTGTAGCGTTCAAGGATGGAGCGTTCTTCCCGGTCGTAATCTGTTCCGCGGAAATAGTGATAATTGTCTCCTGCCGGGTCATTATAGAATTTCTCGAAGGTTTCAGTGTCGACGGTGCTCTGTACCTTCTCCAGATAGTCCCTGTAAGTGGAGAAAGTGCGTTCGTCTTCTGTGGAGAGTCCATTCAAACCGATATCCTGGCGACGGCGGGCGCCGGTGGCATTGTCAAAGGCATACACAATGCTCCGCTCGCGGGGAATCCGTCCCCAAACAGTTTCTTCGGTTTTAGTCAGATCTCCGTCGACAGGCATTCCGTTTTCAAAGAACTTCTTACCGTCTTTCAGTATGTCTTCGGATATTTCACCCAGATTGATGTAAAGGTCGCCTCCGGAGATACTTCGTCCGAGGCTGTTTCTCGTCATCCCCGGTTTATGCTTCCGTACTCCTCCGGAAGTAGTTCCCTGTGTCTCGGCTGAGTTATCATCTTCTTCTTCATAAATAAAAGGATCGAGTAGCCAGAACGAAATGTACTCTACATTGGCGGCTTCAAAGTCGCTGGTATCCAGTTTGCGCATCATGCCTCCCCAACGGTTCTGCGGATTGGTTAATGTACCGTCCGGGTTCAGGTCCGTACTCAGATTATAAGGCCCTCGCTCCTGTGGGTAATAGGCAAGATTCAGTACGTTCATTGCCGCAGATTCCTGATAGGGGAGTTCTTTGTTGGGGAAAAGCTCCTGTTCGTAAACCTCGCGCACGTAATGGTTGGAGAGTTGGTCGAGGTCGTTCTTTATGTGCGTTGGAGTTAATGAAGAGTTGCGTCGTGTGAACAGTCCGTCGATATGATACCATGCCAGCAACGCACGGTTTTTTCCATATTCTATATTGTTGCTGAGCGCCGCTTCCGGAAAAAGATTGGCGGTTGTGGGGGTGTAGGGCGTGCTTGCCAGCATCCAGTACGATGGTTGGCGCAGGTCGATGCCACTTTGCGTGCTTTCGAAATCGTCGACGTACGAAGCATCTTGTTGTAACCCCTTGGCATGTCCCGGAATAAGGTGGGCGAACTCCACTCCGAGATTGATGGAGGACGGTGCGGTGGCGCTGACGAACGGAAGCTTATCTATCATATTTGTCAACCATTGGCTTTCCGTTTTCCAGGAAGCGTTTACTCCCCATAGCGTGTTGGAGAGTGGTTCTTCACCCATGGCGACTTTACTCGTCAGTGGTTTCTCGCTCAGATGCATGATGCTTCCGCCGAGTGAAAAGTTGCGTGAGAAATCGTACGTGAAGTTCATACCCAGCATCGTTTTCCGCTGCATACTGTAGAGGGTGTTGCTTTCCAGATTTACGCTGATGGGGGTACCTGCATCAATGATACTTTGATTGAGGATGGTAACAACTCCCATGGTATAGTCCACGGTGTAATCTGAGTTTTCCGTAAGAATGACACCACCTGCCGTTACCCGTACCGAACCTTCGGGGATGTTCATGGAACCCAGCCGTATTTCGTTCGCGTTCGACGCGCGGTATTCTCCTGTGAGGCGGAACTTGTTCTTCTCCGCCGTCTGGCGCGCTACGGTACGGGTGGAGTCGTATAGTTCCTGGAATACGTATTTGTCTGCCAGCACATCGTCCCCCATCGCTTTTCGTAAATGGCTGCCGAAAGGTTCCACTACCGGAAAGTAGATACGTCCGTCGGATGCCGTAACCGTGTAGCTCTCCACAAAGTCGAAGAAACCATCTGCGCCGGTCTGGTTTTGGCTGTTCAGGCGGTCGAGATTCATGACACGCAATAAAGGTGTCTTGGCTATTTTCCCTTCGGGGATATAACGCAGGTAAACCCCTGTCGTATCGCTTTGGTAAGTGATGTCCAACCGGAACTTTTCTTTCTGCACGGCGTAAGCATTAAGGCTGTAGACGTTCTTCATCATCAAGTCCCAACAACCGGCGTCGGGTGAGTTAGCCGTGTTCTTCAAGAGTTTTACGAACAGGCTCTGTCCCGTTTCTTTGATATCCGAGGCGAATTCGCCTACCTGGTAATTTCTTCCTCCCAATGTATATTCAAAGGCTACTGCCAATACTTCATCCGGTTGCAGGGTTTGTTTCAATGAGATGTAGCCGAGCTTTGCGTTCAACGTGTACTCCGAGGAAGTGAGCAGGCGGGCGCTCTCTATTTTTTCATAATCCATGCCGCTTTGTACGCCGGGAATGGCGTTCATCGTGTTAGTTACCTGGCTGATGTCGCGGGCGGCGGCATATCTGCTTATCATCTGCGAGTAGAGGATGTTGGCATTATTTGCCGGGACATTGAGGTTGGAAGTCGGGTTTTGAGGATTACCCGTTCCTGGCCATTGGGTGTTGTTGCTGATGTGGAAGGCTTCTCCAAGATCTGTAAGCGCTACGATATTACGAGGATTGTCGTAATTGTTCCGTTTGTTGGTTACCCACACTTCGACGCGGTTGATTGTAATTCCCGACAGTACGTTGGGAAGCTGTGCCAGATTCTTGTCATAAGCGTCACGGAAGTAATGCGCCAGAAAGAAATGCCGGTTCTCTTCGTAATTATCGGCGGAAAAATCAAAGGTTGTTGTCTGTGCGCCACCCCGGCTTGTCACTGTTTTGGCTTCACTTTCCTGTTGGCTGACTACGGCTTGCAGTTTTAGCTTCCCGAATTGCAGGTCGGTGCGTATGCCGAATAGCGCCGACGCTCCCCGTATCAGTGAGTTATTGGTGGACATGCTGACGTTTCCGGCTTCGATGAGTTTGATTATCTCGTCTTCTTTTCCTTCATACCTCAGTTTCAATTGTTTGGTGTCAAAGTCGAACGTGGCGTCTGTGTTGTAGTTCATGTTCAGGTTGATTTTGTCGCCCACCTTTCCGCTGACAATGATGTTTATCTTTTCATCGAA
Source organism: Bacteroides sp. UBA939 (assembly GCF_002293435.1). Taxonomy (GTDB): domain Bacteria; phylum Bacteroidota; class Bacteroidia; order Bacteroidales; family Bacteroidaceae; genus Bacteroides. The sequence goes on from NZ_DBDF01000111.1 coordinate 9,724, forward strand.
ATCAAATCCGAGTGTTTTCCGCTGGCTCTCGGGCAATGAGGGGTTCTGCACGTTTTTGTAGTTTATTCCGAAACTAAGTTCTGCATTGCCTTGCGTGCGTATCTGTACTCCGCCGGGGCCGAATAGTTTCTCTGCCGGACCGAGGTCGAACTTCATATCCAGGAAGTCGAATGCTTCTTTTCCTTTGCCGATTTGCTCTCCATTCTTCTGTCGGTAGTATGCTTGCATGGATTGTTTGAGCGTCCAGTCCAGGTATTCTTCGGGAGTGAGTAATAACGGTACGCCGATTTCTGTTTTACCCAGTTTGGTGCGGATAAAGTATTTGTTTGTTTTTATGTCGTACTCTACTTCTGTCCGCAGGTTCATCGGCGATTTCAGGTCTGCCGGGCGCGGGGATAGTTCCTGCAATGTGGCGGGTACTGTTTTGCGGACGGAGTATCTTGGGGGGATTGTATCTTGGGTGTGGGTAATTTCTGTGTCTTTTGTGTTTTCTGTATTATCTTCTTGCGTCACGTTTTGTCCCATAACGACAAAACTGCCGGACGTTAGCCACAACAGCAGTATTAGGATGATATGTCGTATATGGGGAGAATTCATGTATGTTCAGTTCTATGAATGATAATTTAGTGATGGGAATGGATCCGTGTCGTCCGCGTATCCATTCTCACCTAAATTCTCGTCTGCTATAGCCTTTTCAGTGCCAATTTAATAACCTGTTCCACCGGTGCCTCCGGTTCTTCCTTCAGTATCGCCAATACCACCTTTTGCGATGGCGCTTGTGCAAATCCCAGCATTGTCAGTGCGGAAATAGCCTCTTCCTGTACCTGTACATTTGCAGCAACCGTCATTCCGCTGAGGCTTCCTATGGCGCTTCCCATAGCCGCAGCTCCTGTCTTAATCTTATCTTTCAGGTCGATAATGACACGTTGGGCTGTTTTTAATCCGATACCTTTCACCGTTTTCAGCATGTTTGCATTCTCGGTACTGATAACACTCACCAGTTCAGCGGGAGAGAGCGCCGAAAGTATCATGCGCGCCGTATTACCTCCGATGCCCGATACGGAGATTAACAGCAGGAATAACTCCCGTTCCTGTTTGTCGGCGAAACCAAAAAGGATATATGCATCTTCCCGGATAGCTTCGTAGATGTATAGTTTGCACTCTTTTTTGCCCTGAATGGCGGCATACGTATTCAATGAGATATTAACGGCATATCCCAATCCGTTGCAGTCGATAACTGCGGTTGCCGGGCTAAGCTCAGCAAGTCCGCCTTTGATGTATTCTATCATAATACCTTGTATAACGTGCGTGCGCGTGGAATATTGTATTTGTTTATCGGAGAGTATCCAACAACAATGATTTCATCGAAATAATGCTTTATATTCAAAACATAAGTAGATGTTCATAATTAGTTTATACTATGAATGATAATATAGCGAACCGGAATCTCAATCCGGTTGCTGCGCAAT
>NZ_DBDF01000111.1:11272-11461 GCF_002293435.1 Bacteroides sp. UBA939
TGCGAATCAGGAGTTAAGGAGTTTTCACTTCGCTCAGGAGTTATCAGCCAACAAGTTGGCTTAGCCTGCATGAATAATGCAGACTAAGTGATAAGCAGGACTATCTCTATTCTCCTCCTCCTGGGAGGAGGAGTACCCCGTCAGGGGGGAGGTGGTAGGTAAAACAAATACCTATTAATCATAACTCTA
>NZ_DBDF01000203.1 GCF_002293435.1 Bacteroides sp. UBA939
AATTATGAACAGCTACTTAATATAAAAATTGATGTAAATGCGACTAACTAAAATACCGAATATGTCCCGCGTAAAGAAAACATTAAAGAAAATCTTCTCGAAGAAGAAGATTCTCATTTCATGTATCGTCCTTCTCCTGTGTGCCATTGGTGCCATCGTTTATTGTAACAAAACAATTGAGAATGCAGTCGCCAATAAAACGTATGATGAAGTGGCGGAAATCCCATATTGCCAGACCGCTCTTCTATTGGGAACAGCTCCAAAACTCCAAAATGGACAAGACAATCTATACTTCACCTATCGCATAAACGCTGCCGTTAAATTATACAAAGCCGGAAAAATAAAATATATCATTATCAGCGGAGATAACAGCAGGCAAGATTATAACGAGCCTGAAAGTATGAGACAAGCATTAATCCGGCAATCCGTACCGAAAGATTTTATTTATCTGGACTACGCAGGATTCAGGACATTAGACTCCGTTGTACGTACCAGGGAAATATTCGGGCAAGATTCTATAACCGTAATCAGCCAGCAATTTCATAACGAAAGGGCTATATACTTAGCTCAAGAATATGGAATTCACGCAACAGGATACAACGCCCAGGATGTTTCAAAATACTATGGATTTAAAACCCGATTGCGCGAATACCTTGCCAGAGTCAAGATGTTTATTGATATTTCAATGAATAAGCAACCTCATTTCTTAGGAGATAAAATAGAAATAAAATAGAAATAAAATGAACCGGGAACAATTGCAATTAAATGACCACAACAAGCAGGAGTACCCTCCGATGCACACCTGCGAACACATCATCAACCGTACGATGATAAACCTTTTCAGATGCGGACGATCAGTATCAGCCCATATCGAAAGAAAGAAAAGTAAGCTGGACTATGCGTTGGAAACAGCTCCGACGGAAGAAGATGTGAGGAAATTAGAGGTAACCGTAAATACGGTAATAGCCCAAGGGCTGGAAGTGACAACGGAGTTCATCACCCAGGAAGAAGCGCAAGGACGTTTTGATTTGAAAAGGTTGCCGGATGATGCTTCGGAAACAGTACGCATAGTGAAGGTCGGCGATTATGATGAATGCCTCTGCTTGGGAACGCATGTCGGAAATACATCCGAAATAGGAACATTCAAAGTCATCAGCCACGACTGGAACGAAGAAGCCAAACGATGGAGAATGCGCTTCAAATTGATGTAAACTACAAGGTCAAACAAGGAATACATTGTTTGAAGAACATAATAATCCGTTTCCAATAAGGTATGGTAATGTTGCATTTCCCCATTTCGGGTAAATCTTCATTTGCCGGTTGCTAATAATGCTCTTATATTTGCAAGGAGAAGCTGTATCAAAAGTAAAGTACACTATCAAAAAGATATTTTCATCCGCAGATGACACGGATTAAGCGGATTTATTTAAAACCTAATCTGTGTTATCCGTGCCGTCTGCGGATGAAAGATAGTAGATTAAAATGCTGACATAGCCTCCCGGTATCTGATAATATAACCTCTTTAAAAAATACATCAATGAAAAGAATTATTCTACTTATCATGGGGATAGTGGGCTTAACATCCTTCTCTCATGCCCAGCAACAAGGTTACCAAAACCCTGTAATCCCGGGATTTTACCCCGATCCGAGCGTCTGCCGGGTTGGAGATGACTTTTATCTGGTAAATAGTAGTTTCTGCTATTTCCCGGGAGTGCCTATATTCCACAGCAAAGACCTCGTCAACTGGGAACAAATAGGAAACTGCTTGACGCGTGAATCACAAGTAAATCTTGCCAATACAAACTGCTGGGCAGGTATCTACGCACCTACCATCCGCTACGACGACGGAACATTCTACATGATTACCACCAATGTCTCGAACAGAGGGAATTTCCTGGTTCACACCACCGACCCGCGTGGTGAATGGTCTGAACCGGTATGGATTAAACAAGGTGGCATCGACCCCTCGCTCTATTTCGAAAACGGGAAGTGTTATTTAGTCAGCAATCCCAATGCAGGCATCTCTCTGTGCGAAATTAATCCGAAGACCGGAGAACAGCTTAATGAATCAAAGACTATCTGGAACGGTACAGGAGGACGGCATCCTGAAGGGCCGCATATTTATAAGAAAGACGGATGGTACTATCTGCTGATTTCAGAGGGTGGCACGGAATATGGCCACAAAGTGACGATTGCGCGTAGCAATACGATTAATGGTCCTTATGAAAGCAATCCTGCCAATCCTATCCTGACTCATATAGATAAGAATGCCCAGAATAATCCGATACAGGGAACAGGCCATGCCGACCTGGTAAGAGCCGCCGATGATTCGTGGTGGATGGTGTGCCTCGCTTTCCGTCCGCAAACAGGTTTTCACCATCTGTTAGGGCGTGAAACATTCCTTGCACCCGTTCGTTGGGACAAGAATGCCTGGCCTGTTGTTAATGGAAACGGTACGATAGAGCTGCAAATGAACGTGCCTACCCTTCCGCAACAGCCGTTTGCCAAGAAACCCACCCGTACTGAATTCAAAGTTGGTAGGCTGGGGTATGAATGGATATACCTGCGTAACCCGAAAAAAGAGAACTATAGCTTTACTTCCAAAGCGCTCCGGTTGAAGGCAACACCCGCTGACCTAAACGGTACGGATACTCCCACTTTCGTAGGCCGCCGCCAGCAGCATATCGACTTTACTGCCGGAACCTCCGTGGAACTGCAGAAAGGCGAAGCGGGAGATAAGGCCGGATTAACCGTATATATGGAAACTCATTCCCATTATGACCTGTTTGTTAAACAGAACAATAAAGGCGAACAAGTCCTCGTACTATGTTACCAATTGGGTGAACTGAAGCATATAGAAAAGGAAATTGTCCTTCCGAAGAAGAAAATACAGCTTCAGGTAAAGGGTAATAGCGAAGTCTATTCGTTCGGCTATTCCGCCGATGGGAAAAACTTCCAGGAAATAGGCAGGATGAACACGCGTTACCTCAGCACTGAAACAGCAGGTGGCTTCACAGGCGTCATCTTAGGCATGTTTGCTACATCCGGTTCGGCTTCGTCGAAGGCATTTGCCGACTTCGATTATTTCGATTACCGGGAAGAATAAGCAAGGCTAAAAAGATATCTTTCGTCCGCAGATAACGCAGATAACACAGATTTATTTAAAACCTAATCCGTGTTGCCTGCGTTATCTGCGGATAAAAAACAGTAGACTTAAACTTTTGCTACCACCTTTTTTGTAACCTTATTTAGCCTTACGTCCCCCTTTCAGAAAACGTTCCGTCAACCATTTGCGTACAGGTTCATCATAAAGCTTCAGGCAAGCGTAGGCAAGAGCTATAGAGCCAACCAAAGTGAGTATCATATAAGGAATACCTTCGACTATGGTTGCATTGTTATTGCATACCCACGCCGTATACGTGTATATCAACGGATAATGTGTGATATAAACAGGATAAGAAATATCTCCCAGGAACTTACAAATTCCGGCAGAGCGTTTACCTGTCACTTTGCCTCCGGCACCCATAGACACAATAACCGGAAAGATGAAAATAATACAAAACGCTTCGTATAATCCGTTCATCCAGAAACCATCTTCACCACCTATACGTGGAACGGATAGAATGACAACAATCATCAGGCTACACCACCAGAACGCCCGCTTCTTAACCCGTATCAACCAACCGAGTCGCGATAACAGCAATCCGGCAAAGAACGGGTACAACAGGCGAACCATACCAACATGATGCTGATCCCAGTTAAACGCCCAGCCTCCCACAACGTCTCCCTTGGGTGCGGTAAGGCAAAGATGCAAGGTTGCACAAGCTGCCAGAAAAACAAGGATGGATAAAGCAGTCTTGTTAAACTTACGAACAAACAATGCATACAGTATATTACCGATGTATTCGTAATAAAGCGACCATGCCGGCCCGTTCAGCGGATGCATTTCCATCCACCCGCGGATATCCCACTTCAAGGGAAGAGGAAGCAACGTAAAGCCATAAAGCATGATTACCAGTACTGTTCCTACCGAAACATTATCCATTGCCGGGAAACAAGGCGATTTCTGGAAGAAAAAGAAAACAGCACCGACAATGCTACCCATAATCACCATAGGATGCAGACGGATGACTCGGCGTTTGAAGAAAGTACCGATACTCATCCTACCCCAACGGTCGTCATAAGCATAACCGATAACGAAACCGGAAAGCATAAAGAAAAAGTCTACTGCAAGGTAGCCATGGTTGATAATCTGCGTAAGGTGACTACCATTTGCATGCGCTTCGAAAAGATGGAAAATAATAACCATAACAGCCGCTACACCACGCAACCCGTCCAGGATTTCATAATGTGGCTTAGAGGCAAGGTAAGTTGTCTGCGTATTCATCTAAAACAATTGAGGTATTAAAAAAATAAATGTGTGTGCAAAAGTAAAATAAAAAACGGAAAAAAGAGTCATCTTATAAATAAAATATCATATAAACGAAATATTATATATGAAATATATTTCGTAAACTTGCAGCAGATTTTTAAAAATGAGCAATTATGAAATTAAGAAAACTGTTATTTGCTTCTACCTTGTTATTTGTCATCTATGGCGCCTTACATGCCCAAAACACTCAAGTTATCGCCCATCGTGGTTTCTGGAAAACCGACGGTTCCGCCCAGAACAGCATTGCCGCCCTGGTAAAAGCCGACTCCATCCATTGTTATGGCTCCGAATTCGACGTTTGGCTCACTGCCGATAATAAACTCGTAGTTGACCATGACGGAGTGCGCAACGGTGTCCGTCTGGAAGCTTCCACCGGGAAAGAGTATACGGCTAATATACTTGATAACGGTGAAAACCTTTCTACCCTGCAACAATACCTCGATAAGGGCAAACAACTGAAAACCCGTCTTATCCTGGAATTAAAGAGCCACAAAACTCCCGAACGGGAGACATCCGCCGTTGAACAGATTGTAAAACTGATAAAAGACATGGGGCTGGAAGAACGTACCGAATATATTTCTTTCTCCCGCCATGCCTGCGGAGAATTCATCCGCCTGGCTCCAAAAGGTACTCCCGTGTATTATCTGGATGGCAACCTCACGCCGCAGGAACTGAAAGAGATGGGTCTTGCCGGTCCCGACTACCATCATTCCGTATTCAAAAAACATCCCGAATGGATCAAACAATGTCACGAACTCGGTATGAAAGTAAACGTGTGGACAGTAAACAGTCAAGAAGATATGGAGTGGCTTATCGGTCAGAACGTTGACTTCATTACAACTGACGAACCTGTATTACTGCAAAATATTCTCCGCGACTGACGGGTTGTTTTCTTCTTTAAGTACTTCGTTGTAATTATTTTATATACTTAGCAAAGCGGAGCTTGAGTTAGGTTGCTGCGCAATGCAAGCAATTTTTCAGACGCGGATAACGCGGATGAC
>NZ_DBDF01000172.1:0-22384 GCF_002293435.1 Bacteroides sp. UBA939
TAGAGATACTCTTGTTAATCACTTATCACTAAACACTAAACACTAATCACTGCGAAGCTCCGCTTCGCCAAATTATCCTTATCTTATAAATGTTCTTCAAAATCTTATAAATGTTCTTCAAAGTACCGCGTTATCTTCTCATGCAGATGCACGCGGTCACGCCCAGCAACATTGTGCTTGTGCGTGGGATAGATGAACAAGTCGGGGTATGTGCGGGCATCCACACAGGCTTTCATGAACGAAAGCGTGTGTTGCGGTACGCAGGTATCGTCATGGTCGTCGTGGATTAACAGAAGATGGCCTTTCAGATTGCCTGCAATATTCTTCAGGTTAGATTGGCTATAACCCTCCGGATTACTCTGTGGCGTATCCATATACCGTTCTCCATACATTATTTCATAATATCCCCAATCAATAACCGGACCGCCCGCTACGCCTACCTTGAAAATATCCGGATAGCGGAGCATCAGCGCCGTAGTCATGTGTCCGCCATAGCTCCAGCCATGCACACCGATACGATTGCCGTCTACGTAAGGCAGGCTTTTCAGGAATTCCGCTCCTTTCACCTGGTCTTCGCCTTCCTTTATGCCGAGATGACGGAAGGTTGCATTCTCAAATTCCAATCCGCGGTTTGAGCTGCCACGATTATCGAGAGTGAACATAATATAACCTTTGTTTGCCATATAAATGTCCCAGCCGCGTACGCCGTTCTGCCAGCCGCCGGTAACCATTTGCGCATGCGGACCACCATAGACATAGATGATAACCGGATATTTCTTATCCGGATTGAAGTCCGCAGGTTTTATGAGACGATAATATAAGTCCGTTACACCATCGGCAGCCTTGATAGTGCCGACTTCGATGTTCGGCATAATGAAGCCCTTAAACGGATCTTCGGCTGTAAACAGATTGATAGTTTTGAAAGTTTTTGTGTCGATTATGTCTATCTTACGGGGTGTTTTAGGCGCTGAATAATTGTCAATGATGTATGTACCTGATGCGCTAAGTTCCCCTCTATGAACCCCATCAGTAGTGGTATTGATGCTGAAAGGCAGACTGCGCTTTCCAGTGGTTATGTTAACTGCGAAATTATTACTTCCCAATCCACCTGCGGCATTGAAGATGACTTCTTTTCTCCGGGTATTGAATCCTAAGATATCAGTTACTAACCATTTCCCATCCGTGAGTTGCTTAATCAGCTTGCCGTCCGTATCATAAAGGTAAAGATGGTTGAAACCATCACGTTGGCTTTGGTAAATGAACTTAGTGTTATCCCACGGCAGAAAGACAATGGGGTGCTGAGGTTCTACATATTTAGGATGCGTTTCCTCGAAGAGTGTAGCCATCAGTTCGCCGGTTGCGGCATTGTACTGACAGAGTTTTGCATGGTTCTGGTCACGGTTCAGTTCGATGAGATAGAGACTTCCGGCATCCGGAGCCCAACTGATATTCGTGAAGTAGCGATCGGTGGGGTCGCCTGCTTTCAGATAGACTGTCTCCCGGGTTTCAGGATTATAAATACCTACTGTTACCTTGTGGCTTGTCATACCTGCCATCGGGTATCGAACGTTGTTCAGTTCCCCCACCCGCGCGGTAATATCTACCAGCGGATACTGCGTTACCATGCTTTCGTCCATCCGGTAGAAAGCAAGTAAATCTCCACCCGGACTCCAGAAGGTTCCTTTATGAATACCGAATTCATTGCGGTGTACGCTTTTACCGCATACGATGCCTTCCGGTTCGTTGGTCACGGCATGGTCGTTTACGTAAAGGTTATTGCTCAGGGTATAGGCCACGTTACCGCTTGTGGTATTGTAATCTTTGTTGCCGGCTTTGTTCGGTACAGCCCGATTAGCGATGACCTTGTCCGCTTTCCAATCATAAACGACGTAACTGCGGGGCAGGGTGAGAAGTATCTGTGTTTTTTCAGCCCAAGGCAGACGTACTCCCTGCAGATGGTTTATTTTCCCAAGGTTTTCCTGTTTAAGCGCCCGATTGATTTTGTCGCGCGTAACGAGTAGTGTTTCTTTTCCTGTTTTAGGATTTACTGCAAGCAAGGAGTCCATTTCGGGCTTGATGCAGGTGTCTCCCCACCATTGCAAACCGTACAGGTTCTCGGTAAAACGATAGGTTTCTCCGCCGGGAATCAAGTCTTCCAGCGTCGGTTTCTTCAGTTCTTGCGCCATGGCTTCTGTTGTAAAGAGAGTCGGCAATACTAATAACGCCACTCTCGTCAATTTACTGATTATCTTCATCTTTATAACTATTATTAGTCATTCTCTTTTCTGAATCCTTTCACTTCTATTCTGCCTATCGGAGAGCTTTTCACTTGTATTGCCGCATACGGACGAAGGCACGCATGATGTTGATGTCGACTTCGATGGCTTTGGGGCTTCGGAGGATGCCGGAAAGCATGGCGACGCCTTGTTCGGTGAAGGCGAAAGGGGTATAGCGAGTACCTCCCCAACTTGAGGTTCCAAATTGGAACCTCAAACTGTTTCTTAATGAGTTACTATTCCTTTTCCCGCTTCCTCGGCTTGAACTCCCGCTTCGGCTTAAACTCTCCGCTTCCTTTCGGACGGCGTTCTTTATCAAATGGTTTCCGTTCCCTGTCTCCATCCTTACGGAACTCCCGTGGCTTGAACTCTCTGGGTTTATCTTCTCTACTACCGAATTCCCTTGGTTTACCATCCCTTGACCTGAACTCCTTCGGTTTATTATCGCGCGATTTGAATTCTCCCGGTTTACGCGGTTCCCTCGTCTTGAACTCCCGTCCTTCCCTTGCCTTGAACTCTTGTCCTTCCCGTGGCTTGAACTCCCGTCTTTCTCTTGGTTTGAAATCACCTTCCTCTCTTGGCTTGAACTCTCTCCTTTCCCTTGGTTTAAATTCCTGCCCTTCTCTTGATCTGAATTCCCGTTTCTCCCGTGGCTTGAAGTCCCCTCCTCCTCTCGGTTTGAACTCCTGTCCCTCCTGTGGTTCTCTCGGTTTGAAGCCGGACTCTCTTGTTGTTCCTTCTTCTTCGCCTTCTTCCTGCTTACGGAACTCCTTGTATTTCCCGCCAAATATTTCATACTTACGGAACTCACACTCCAATGCACCGTTAAACAAAGGTATCTTGGAGGTAGCTTTCAGACCTATCTGGTCGAAACATTCCTCACGATACGAAAGCACCCATGCAGTATTGCCGGTAAAGGCATGCTTCAAGCGTTCACCTATCATCTGGTACAGGCCCAGCAGGTCATTGGTTGAGATACGTTCACCGTAGGGCGGGTTAGTGATGATTACCGCTTTCTCTTTCGGCTGCTCAAATTGCTGGAACGGTTGCAGTTTCAGGACAACATCTTTAGATACGCCCGCCGCCTTAACATTATAGGTGGCTATTTCATTGGCCTTCGGATTATTGTCGTAGCCATATATCTTATGCACAAATTCACGTTCCTGACTATCGTCATTGTAAATCGCATCAAACATTTCCTGGTCGAAATCATTCCACTTCTCAAAGGCAAAGTCCTTACGGAACACGCCCGGAGCTATGTTACGGGCAATAAGCGCCGCTTCAATAGGTATGGTACCCGAACCGCACATCGGGTCAATCAAATCACAATCTCCCTGCCAGCCGGTCATTAAAATCATTCCGGCGGCAAGCACTTCATTCAACGGAGCCTCCACTGCTTCCTGACGATAACCGCGACGGTGCAGGGATTCGCCCGACGAGTCAAGCGAAAGAGTACATGCGGTCTGCGCAATGTGTATATTCAGTTGCACATCCGAGTTGTTGATGCGCACCGAGGGACGCTCTCCGGTCTTTTCACGAAAATAGTCCACGATTGCATCTTTTACTTTATATGATACGAATTTGGAATGACGGAACTCTTCGCTGAACACAACCGCATCTATTGAGAATGTTTTGTGCGTATCCATAAAGTCTTCCCAACGGATGGCTTTAATCTGCTCATAGACTTCATCGGCATCCTTGGCTGTGAAATGCTTGATTGGTTTCAAAATACGGATAGCGGTACGCAGGCTGAAGTTTGCCTTATACATCATTTCCTTGTCTCCGCTGAAAGACACCATACGGCGGCCTATTTCTATGTCGTTTGCTCCTAATGCAGTCAGTTCTTGTGCTAATACTTCTTCCAGACCTTGAAAGGTCTTGGCTATCATTTGAAAGGATTCCATCTATTTTGTTCTTATTTAAATTTCGTAAGTTGTCTCTATGTTAATTCTCACCTAACATCTTCCCCTGCGGGTACTTCTTACACCCCTCCTACAGGCCCTTTACAGGGCGTTTACAGAACACTTGCATTACATTTATGGAACGCTTGTGTTTCTCTTCCGTAACACTTGTGTTCCATAAATGTAACACAAGTGTTCTGTAAACGGGATGATAGCCTACTGTTTGGCAGTTACTTTTTTGCTTTCGCCTGCACAATCTTCGCCCCCGGCGGCAGGTCTTCCGTCACCCAAACATTACCGCCTATCGTGGCTCCTTGCCCGATAGTGATACGTCCCAGAATGGTAGCATTAGAATAAACAATAATGTTATCTTCCAATATAGGATGGCGGGGTATCCCCTTGATGGGCTTACCGTCAGCATCCAGCGGGAAGCTTTTGGCTCCGAGGGTTACACCTTTATAGAGTTTCACATGATTGCCTATGACACACGTCTCGCCAATTACCACACCCGTACCATGGTCTATGGTAAAGTAAGCGCCAATGGCTGCACCCGGATGAATATCAATCCCCGTCTCCCTGTGAGCCATTTCGGTAATAATGCGTGGAATAAGGGGTACGCCGAGTTGCAACAGTTCGTGGGCGATGCGGTAGTTACTGATGGCGCGGATGGCAGGATAACAACTGATTACTTCGCCGAAGCTCTGCGCCGCAGGGTCGCCGTTGTAGGCAGCTTCCACATCCGTAGCCAGTACGCGACGCATTTCCGGCAGACGGCTGATAAACTTGGCGGCTATCTGGGTAGCCTCTTCGCGTTGAAGTTCGGTACAGCAGTTACATTCATCGTCGCCGGTGAAGCAAAGACCTGCAAGAATCTGTTCGGTCAGCAAGTCGAACAAGCGTTCTACGTTTACGCCGATATGGTACTTGATGGTTCTACTGTTGACTGTGGAATTACCGAAATAACCGGGGAAGAGAATAGCGCGCGACAATTCTACAATACCCTGCAATGCTTCGGCCGAAGGTAATGGATTGCCGTCCGTGTGCTGATGAAACAGTCCTTTGTAAGATGAACTTTCCGATAGCTCATCAACTGCCTGTGTCAGGATGTGAGTGAAATTCAATGGGCTCATTAGAGTATCCTTTATTAATAAGGTGGGTACAAAGGTAGTTATTCCCAGTGAAAATCCCACATCTATAGTATGAAAATCCCACAAACATGGTATTTTCCATGAACTATTCTCCCTCTATCTTTGTACTTTAGAAAGAAGTATTAATTCAGAGCCTGTTTGAACGTTCCTTTTTAAACAAAGAGACATCTTCAAAAACAACTCTCAGAATATATTTGAGGAATATTTAAACAGTTCTTAAAACCCAATTATGTTATGACAAAGATAGCAAAACAGCTCACTGAACTTGTGGGCAACACTCCCCTGCTGGAACTGAGTAATTATAGTAAAGCAAAGGGGCTGAAGGCTCGACTGATTGTAAAACCGGAGTTGTTTAATCCTGCCGGAAGCGTGAAAGACCGCATAGCACTGGCAATGGTTGAAGATGCCGAAGCTTCTGGTTTGCTGAAGCCCGGAGCCACGATTATAGAACCTACCAGCGGAAATACCGGAATAGGGCTTGCTTTTGTTTCCGCCTCAAAAGGATACAAACTTATCCTCACCATGCCCGATACCATGAGTATTGAGCGCCGGAACTTGCTGAAAGCGCTTGGAGCCGAACTGATTCTTACGCCGGGCGCCAATGGAATGAAAGGAGCCATCGCACACGCCGAAGAGTTGAAAGCCGAAAACCCCGGCGCAGTAATTCTTCAGCAGTTTGAAAATCCCGCAAATCCTGCCGTACACGAACATACTACGGGACAGGAAATCTGGCGGGATACGGACGGGAAGGTCGATATCTTTGTTGCCGGCGTAGGTACGGGCGGAACTGTGAGCGGCGTAGGCAGTGCATTAAAGAAACACAACCCGGCAGTGAAGGTGGTAGCGGTAGAACCTGCGGATTCTCCGGTATTGTCGGGCGGCGCACCGGGTGCACACAAGATACAGGGTATTGGAGCCGGTTTCGTACCTAAGAATTATAATCCGGCAGTGGTAGACGAAATCCTGCAGGTAACGAACGACGATGCCATCCGTGCCGGGCGCGAACTGGCGCAAAAAGAAGGTCTGCTGGTCGGCATCTCTTCCGGTGCGGCAGTAAGCGCAGCTACACGCCTGGCGCTTCTTCCTGAAAATGAAGGTAAAACGATAGTTGCATTATTACCGGATACGGGCGAACGTTATCTTTCGACGCTGTTGTATGCGTTCGACGAGTATCCGCTGTAATCAGAAATAGCTGTAATCAGAGATATAGGTTCTCTTATAACTCACTCGGTCGTAATCCGAAAGATTTGCAAGTCATGCTTTCTACCTTGACTTCCCATATCACCACATTGCGTACTGCAGGTTCACCGTACTTGAATTCGTTATTGGTATATTGCTTCATGATAACATTGAGTGCACGTTGTTTTTCATCCATATCTCTGATGAAACGGACATTTCCACGACACATCACGCTACGTGATTTCATACTGTAACTGCACGCCATCTGTTGGTGTATGTACACCAATTCGTGCCCTTCGCAGAAAGTGATGCAGACACGCGGATGGTGTTCTACCATCTTTACTTTACTGCCGTTCGGGCCTAAATGCAGGTAGACAGTTCCATCCTGATAGCCGAAGTTCATGGGAATTACATAAGGATTGCCTTCCAGGTCAGTGATACCGACCATACAATAAGGACATTTGCGGATGATTGCTTCAATCTCCGCCTTTTCTGTGATTGCAATTGTGCTCATGTGATTGAATGAGGGTTTTAGTTTATGCATATATTATTCTATGAGGAATGCGAATCAGGAGTTAAAGGAGTAGTTCAAAATCTAAACCAACGCAAAGTCCAACTGCTTTTTCTCCAGATTGGCACGCGCCACCTTAATCGCGATGGCATCACCCAAACTATACGTACGATGCTTACGGCGTCCGCGCAGGCAATAGTTCTTTTCGTCGAATTCGTAGTAATCATCATCAAGGTCACGGATAGGTATCATACCCTCGCACTTGTTTTCATTCAACTCAACATACAAGCCCCACTCAGTTACACCGGAAATTACACCGTCGTAAATCTGCCCTAAGCGTTCCGTCATAAACTCCACTTGTTTGTACTTGATGGAAGCGCGTTCGGCATTGGCTGCAATTTGCTCCATATTACTGGAGTGCTCGCATAAGTCTTCGTACTTCTTTTCCGAGACACTGCGCCCGCCATCCAGATATTTAGTGAGCAGGCGGTGTACCATCATATCCGGAAAACGGCGAATGGGCGAGGTGAAGTGCGTATAATAATCGAATGCCAATCCGTAGTGTCCGATGTTGTGCGTGGAATAACGCGCTTTCTGCATAGCGCGGATAGACACGGTTTCAATAAGATTCTCTTCTTTCTTACCCTGGATATCGTCCAACAAATGGTTGATGGACTTGGAAACATCCGCCTTGGACCCACTGGTGCGTATCCTGTAACCGAAGCGTGCAATAAATTGCGCCAGATTATCCAGTTTCTCCGGATCCGGCAGGTCATGGATACGGTAAGGGAATACTTTGGGCTTCTTACTTTTCGGTACCCGCCCGATTCTTTCCGCAACAGTGCAATTGGCAAGCAACATAAATTCCTCTATCAGCTTATTGGCATCTTTTGCTTCTTTAAAATATACGCTGACAGGCTTGCCCTTCTCGTCTATCTCAAACTTCACTTCATAACGATCGAAGTTAATAGCACCGGCAGCAAAGCGTTTTTCGCGAAGCGCCTTGGCAATAGTATCCAGTACCAGGATTTCCTCTTTGAAATCTCCCTCTTTGGTTTCTATCACTTGCTGCGCCTCTTCGTAGCTGAAACGACGATCGGACTTAATCACGGTATGCACAATGCGCGAATCTTTCACTTCCCCTTTCTCGTTTATATCAAAGATAACGGAATAAGCCAATTTTTCTTCATCGGGACGTAAGGAACAGATGAAGTTGCAGAGGCGCTCGGGAAGCATCGGGATAGTACGGTCTACCAGATAGACGGACGTGGCGCGCTTCTCGGCCTCCTTGTCAATGATACCGCCTTCGGTTACGTAATGGGTAACGTCCGCAATATGGACGCCTACTTCCCAAAGCCCGTCTTTCAACTTACGGATGGAAAGCGCATCGTCAAAGTCCTTTGCGTCTTTCGGGTCGATGGTGAAAGTCGTCACCTTCCGGAAATCCTCACGCTTGGCTATTTCTTCGGCAGAGATTTCGGCAGGAATCTTATCCGCCGCCTTTTCTACGGAAGAGGGATAAATATAAGGTAAACCGAACTCGGCAAGAATGGCATGCATCTCGGTGGTATTATCACCCGTTTTTCCTAAGATGTCGATTACCTGCCCGATAGGATTCTTTGCCTTGTCGGGCCATTCCACTACTTTCACAATAGCCTTATCGCCCGTCTTCCCGCCTTTCAGTTTTTCTTTCGGGATAAAGATGTCATTGGCAAGTGTACGGTTTTCAGTAACAAGGAACGCATACGAATTGGCGACTTCCAGCGTACCCACAAAGGTATCATTAGCACGTTCCAGAATATGAACGACTTCCCCTTCGGCCTCGCGTCCGCGACGCTTGGCGTAGAAAGCTATACGCACTTTATCATTATTCATGGCATGTGCAGAGTTACGTTCGGCAATGAATATCGGGTCGCCGCCGCCTTCGGGGATGAAGAAATTCTTCCCGTTACTCTTACGGTGGAAAGTTCCCACCATTTCTATGCCGTGGTTGTTCAGCCTATACTTGCTTTTATCTACTTCGGTAATATAGTCGTCCAACAACAAGTCGCTCAGAATATCCCTGCACAACATCTTTAATGGATGCGTGGTGAGATGAAGTTGTTCAAAGATATATTTCAGAGATAGTACCTCGTCAGGTTTTGAATGGAAAAAATCCATGAGCATGGCGATAAGCTCTTTCTTTTTCATCCGTTTACCGGCTTTCTTTTCTTTCTTTTTAGCCATATATTATAGGTTTATAAACAGTTTACAGTTGTCTTATGACTACAAAGTAAACAAATAATTATCTTCAATCGTTCAATCTGCTCTCAAAATCTTGTTCTTTCATAGAAAATAACAGCTAAATAGCAGAAGCATACAGATTTATGCACTATATTTGCACGACTTATAAAAACAACTGAATGACGGAACAAGTATCAAACGAGAAAATCATTGAACGGGAAAAAGGTATTTACCGGGTAACTGTGATGGGTAGTATTGTGAATTTGCTCTTACTGGTCTTTAAATTCATTGCAGGTTTTGTAGGTCATAGTGCTGCTATGATGGCAGATGCAGTCCACTCACTATCAGACTTTGTCACCGATATTATTGTGATTGTATTTGTACGCATATCTTCCAAACCGGAGGATGAAGGGCACGATTACGGACATGGGAAATACGAGACATTGGCTACAGCCATTATCGGCATCGTACTGTTATTCGTAGGCTTTGGAATTCTTTGGAACGGCGTGTCGTCCATTTATCGTTTCTTACAGGGAGAACCTTTGCAAGAGCCTGGCATCCTGGCATTGGCAGCCGCATTGATATCTATTGTCCTGAAAGAAGCGCTTTATCGCTATACGGTACTCAAGGCAAAGAATCTTAATTCACAGGCAATGGTTGCCAATGCATGGCATCACCGCAGTGATGCGCTTTCTTCAATCGGTACGGCTATCGGTATCGGCGGAGCTATTTTACTGGGACACCAGTGGCGCGTACTCGATCCGATTGCTGCGGTAGTGGTAAGTTTCTTCATCATGAAGGTCTCCATACAATTGTTGGTTCCTTGCGTAAATGAGTTGTTGGAAAAATCACTACCTGCTAAAGTAGAAAACGAAATTCAGGATATCATTTTGTCGTTTCCGGGTGTTAGCTCACCGCATCACTTGCGTACGCGACGTATCGGTAATTATTACGCCATAGAAGTTCATGTGCGCATGGACGGTAAGATATCATTGGAAGAAGCGCACCGTACGGCGACGGCAATAGAAAATAAAATGAAAGAAATGTTCGGCAAGAATACCCATATCGGCATCCATGTAGAACCGCTGAAGTAAGTGATGAGCGATTGGTGATTAGTGATTAGCAAGTTGTATAGTGCTAATCACTAATCACCAACCACTAATCACTAAATACATTTCTTTAATCGTAAATAACTAAATTGTAATGGAATCGGTTTTAATTACAGGAGCCAGCGGATTTATCGGAAGTTTCATCGTGGAAGAAGCGTTGAGACTGAAATTTGGTGTTTGGGCGGGAGTCCGTTCAAGCAGTAGTCGCGAATATCTGCAAAATCGCAAAATACATATTCTCGAACTGGACTTTGCACACCCCAACGAACTGCGGGCACAACTCTCAGGACATAAAGGAACTTACAACAAATTCGATTACATCATCCATTGCGCCGGTACAACCAAATGCATAGACAAGCGGGAGTTCGACCGGGTAAATTACCTGCAAACAAAATATTTCATCGATACCCTCCGCGAACTGAATATGATACCGAAGCAATTCATCTACATCAGTACGTTGAGCGTCTTTGGCCCTATCCACGAAAAAACATATAAACCGATTACAGAAGAAGACTCTCCTATGCCCAACACGGCATACGGCATGAGTAAGTTTAAGGCCGAACTGTATTTGCAGAGTATTCCCGGCTTTCCATACGTCATTTATCGTCCCACAGGAGTGTACGGCCCGCGGGAGAAGGATTATTTCCTGATGGCTAAATCAATCAAACAACATACAGACTTTGCCGTGGGGTTTCGTCGTCAGGATCTGACGTTTGTCTACGTGAAAGATATTGTGCAGGCTGTATTCCTGGGTATTGAGAAAAAAGTGTGCCGCCGCGCCTATTTTCTGGCAGACGGACAAGTGTACCAAAGCCGCACTTTTTCAAACCTTATCAGGAAAGAATTAGGTAATCCGTTTGTTATTCGTGTAACATGTCCGCTAATTATATTGAAAGTTGTATCTTTGCTCGCCGAATTTTGTGCGAAACGATGCAGGAAAACCAGTACTCTCAATTCGGACAAATATAAAATAATGGAACAACGCAATTGGCAATGCGACATCAACCCTACTGTGAAAGAACTGGGCTTTACACCCCAGTATAACCTGGAACAAGGTGTGAAAGAAACCATTGCCTGGTATAAAGAAAAAGGATGGCTTTAGACTTATTTAAAAAAGTAGAAACCCGGAAAGGGTTGTTTGCTGTTGAGAAGATAACACTGATATATAACTTGTTGACTTCTATTCTGATCTTGTTTCTCTTTCAGGAAATGGATCATCCTGTACACATGTTGATTGACCGTGCCATGATTGCCGGTATGACGTTTTTGCTTATGTTTCTTTACCGGCTGGCACCTTGTAAGTTTTCTGCCTTTGTGCGCATAGCCATCCAGTTCTCCCTGCTTTCCTACTGGTATCCCGACACGTTTGAGTTCAACCGGATATTCCCAAATCTCGACCATGTCTTTGCATCGACAGAGGAGTGGTTGTTCGGTGGTCAGCCTGCGGTTTGGTTCTTTTTACGTTTCCCTCATATATGGGTAAGCGAACCATTCAACATGGGTTATTTCTTCTATTACCCGATGATTCTGATTGTGGTAGTATGGTATTTTATCTATCGTTTCTATCTTTTTGAAAAGCTGTCGTTTGTGCTGGTTACTTCTTTCTTCATCTACTATCTGATTTACATCTTCGTACCGGTTGCAGGTCCGCAATTCTATTTCCCGGCTATCGGTGACGAGAATGTGACGCAAGGCATATTTCCTTCTATTGGAGACTATTTCAACCGCCATCAGGAATTGTTGCCCGGACCGGGATACGATCATGGCTTCTTCTATAACCTGGTAGAGGGATCTCAGCGAATCGGCGAACGTCCTACAGCCGCTTTCCCCAGTTCCCATGTCGGTATTTCCACTATCCTGATGATTATGGCATGGCGCGGCAGTAAGTGGCTGTTTGCGTGTTTGGTGCCTTTCTACCTGCTGCTTTGCGGCGCCACAGTGTATATCCAAGCCCATTACCTTATAGATGTGATTGTCGGTTTCGCTTCAGCTCTCGGCCTTTACGTGGTGGTGACGTGGATGTTTAAGCGGTGGTTCGCACAGCCTATGTTTAAATGACGATAAACAACATCTAAAACTATAAACCATGAAAGCACACAAGATTTTTCTCTTCGCATGCCTGAATTTCATGGCATCCGTATCTTATGCACAGCCTGAAACTGTCATTGTTGGAAAGAAAACAGACGGAACAGACTTGAAAGCAGAATGTTACACTTTTCCGCAACGCATAGAAACTTTCTCTATGAGTGATAAAGGAGATTATCTCTGCATCAGCTTCCGCGAAACAACCCAAAGCGGAAAATATCTGAAAAACAAAGGAGAAATCGGCTTCTATGATGTGAAAAACAGACAGCTCCTGTGGACACAACCCATTGACTTCGCCACAACACAGGTAACTTGTATGTCAGAAGGAGTATTAACGACCCGCAACAATAACAAAATATCATTGCTCAGCAAAGAGAACGGAGAAAAGAGATGGGAAACCAAATTATTCCCAATACATGCGGATGATTCGCTGGAATTGATATTGGGATATAGTTCCGCCACATCCAATAAGTTACGCGCCGTCTACCTGCCATTCGGCAATGAGTTGTGGCAAAAGAAGATGCCACACAAATATGGCTGGAACCAAGTTCTTGATTTAGACCGGAATAAACGCCTGATTGTAGCAGACGATTTGCATAAACTGGATTTCATGACCGGGGAATTGTAAACCTTTGAAAGCAAACCGGGATTTTATGACACCGGCGCCGCCATATTACAGGGATTGGCGGCGGCAGCAGTTGTAGTAGCTGCAGGCGCGGCGATAAGGGGTGGCGGTTATTACTACGGCTATATACCTACCGCCAATAATACAGTCACAGGGTTAAATTCTAACATCCTGTCTCACGACTCCCTTTATTATTGGGCAGACCGGGAGCGCATTTGCTGCTTGGACACCGCTCTTAACATAGTGTGGCAGACCGAATTTACGGATGTAAAAGCATCCCGCTCACAGCTATTCGTACAAGACGACAAGTTATTCATGCTTAATTACGGGTATGGGCTGGCCAATGGAGCCTACCCCAAGAAGTACGGACGCCCGTTCATTGCCTGCTATGACTTGCAGAATGGCGAAGAACTATTCTTCAACCGGCTAAGCGTAAAGAAAGATATGATTGAAAGCGCCTTGAGAACCGACGACGCAATATATATGCTTTTTGATGACGGACTTGCCTATCAAGAACTCACGGACTCGGTAGTGAACATTGTTCCGTGGAATAAAAAAGAATATGGTAAGCTGGAGGCCATATTGCCCCATACTTATTATGTTGCTAACGAAGATACTACAGCATTTCAAGCGCTAACTTTTGATGGCGAGCATTGCCTTGTACACAATGAGCGAGGAGTTATCTACGAAGTGGATAAAGACCTTAACATCAGGAACACTTATGAACGGGAGCACATTTATGTTCCCCAAATCCCGATGAAGGATTATTTATGCATCGGCAATCAGGGAGATTATTGGTTTATCCATGAAATGGGAATGCCTGTAGCTCATCTCCAAACAGAATTCAAGAAAGGGAGAGTTATTGATAATGAGCTGTTATTGCTGAATGAAGAGAGCCAACTCCTGTTTATTGACTTGGACGAAGCGATAAAATAATCATCCGAAATCCAGCGCCAACTGCCCGTCGCCCAACAAATTAAACGTCATGCGGTGATAGGCCGTAGCTCCCCGTTCGGCAATAGCGGCACGGTGTTTCTTAGTGGGATACCCTTTATTATGGTTCCAGTCATAACAGGGAAATTCCTCGTGCAAACGGTTCATATAATCATCACGATAGGTTTTGGCAAGAATAGAGGCGGCGGCAATGGAAAGATATTTGCCGTCGCCTTTCACTACCGTCGTATGCGGAATATCCCGGTACTTTTTAAAACGATTGCCATCAATCAGAAGGTGCTGCGGACGTATTTTCAATTGGTCTACCGCACGATGCATGGCAAGGAAGGAAGCATTCAGAATATTAATCTTGTCTATTTCCGCAGGAGAAACCACGCCGACAGCCCATGCCAATGCTTCCTTCTCGATTACCTCGCGCAAGGCATAACGTTGATGTTCGCTCAACTGCTTGGAATCATTCAATAATTCATTCCTGAAATCCTTCGGAAGAATAACGGCAGCAGCATAAACAGCTCCTGCCAGACATCCGCGACCGGCTTCATCACAACCGGCCTCAACCAAGTCCTCATTCAAATAAGGTAATAGCATACTTTGTGGGGTTAGAACGCACAAAGATAAATCTTTTTATAGTTAAACTGAAGTTCAAAGGGAAATAACTGTATTTACAGAAACAGAGTTTCAATGATGCACCCACACGACTTACTATTTAGGCTCTTGTCCCCACCAATAATATATATAATTCAGTTTCCTTCCTTCGTCGGTGAGGGTAAACCAGATATTATTCTTTATTTCTGTTTCAATCTTACGGTAGACGGAAACAGGAATAGTGGCGAAAGGTCCAAAATTAACAAAATCAAAACTCACTTCATCAACCTTACCGGTACTTGAATTTACATACATTATGATTGTAAAATCATGTCCCTTTATTCTCTGCTTCTCACTGGCAGAGAATGCGGAATTGACAATAGAAAAGCGTTTAGAACGCATCACATTATCAAGTTCATGCAATTTAATACCCGCATCTGTTTGTATAAAGTTCTTTCCTGTACTCTTGTAAACAGGATAAGTATTTATCCATTTATTACTCTTATTATAAAGTATAACTGACTTAGATGTAGCCACATCACACTGATAAGTGTATCCGCTCTCATAGAATGTCTTAGTAGTGGTATAATAATTCGTCTGTGCATGCAAATATGTCACACAGAACAACATACTGATAATAATTAAAGTTCTCATAAGCAAATTCATACGCACAGACGATTATTAATTAAACGACTTACTATTTAGGCTCTTGCGCCCACCAATAATATATATAATTCAGTTTCCTTCCTTCATCGGTGAGGGTAAACCAAATATTCTTCTTTATTTCTGTTTCAATCTTACGGTAGACGGAAACAGGAATCGTGGCGAAAGGCCCAAAATTAACAAACCTAAAGCTCACCTCATCAACCTTACCGGTACTTGAATTTACATACATTATGATTGTAAAATCATGTCCCTTTATTCTCTGCTTTTCACTGGCAGAGAATGCGGAATTGACAATAGAAAAACGTTTAGAACGCATCACATTATCAAGTTCATGCAATTTAATGCCCGCATCTGTTTGTATAAAGTTCTTGCCTGTACTCTTGTAAACAGGAAAAGTATTTATCCATTTATTACTCTTATTATAAAGTGTAACTAACTTAGATGTAGCCACATCACACTGATAAGTGTATCCGCTCTCATAGAATGTCTTAGTAGTGGTATAATAATTCGTCTGTGCATGCAAATATGTTACACAGAACAACATATTGATAATAATTAAAGCTCTCATGGGCAATTTACTGTTAAAGTTCTTAAATTTGCAAAGTTCTCCAATCCCGGTCTGTCATAATCAAAAGGAAAATCATTGGCTGGATAACCGTTTTGGTGGAAAGTGGGTACAACTCCATTTAAGATATTATCCTCAAAACTGGAACGATTAACGCCAGCCCTTAAGTTTCCTTTGTTATCAATGAATTTTGCAATATCTTTTATCACACTACGCCTCGGGTCATTATTATCCCTATCCTCCCACTCGCTCCCCGGATATTCCGGTAAGCTACTTGTATAAAGATACTGTGCATAGTGCGCTTCTATCTCCCCGTTCATATTAGAGGCATTATAAGAAGAGGGTGTCTCTTGATATGCCTTGTAAGCATGCATCATTTCATGAAAAAGCTGATTACTTTCCATCTGCATACCAAGAGAAATACCTCCAGTTGAGCCATTTCCACTGAATAATCCATCTGTCCCTGCATTAAACTGAATAGTTAGAGTTTTACCACCAAGAAGAGCCTCCAATCCATTATATAGTGCTGCTCCCATACAGTTTGCCATAATCTTATTAAGCATTCTCTCTAAAGCTGCCCAGTTAGCTTGCGTCATATTTGAATTGCGGAATATTTTTTTAGCTTTCGGAGTATTATTTGAAGGGGGATTACCGGTACTTGGGGGAGGAGTAGCACCTCCCGGTGGATAATCATTCTCCCACCAATTGTCTTCGTCATCATCATAGTCATCACTACCATCATCTTCCTCGTAGCAGTCTTGTGTACATTCATCACCTACGTATCGGATACCGCAATCTTCTACTATATCAAGGACTATGCCGGATTCTAAATCACCGGTTTCAACATACGAGTAATCACAATAGTCCTCAAAAACAGGATAACATCTATCTCTACAGACCTCTACCATAGCCCGCGTCTCCGCACCGGATGCATCTACCGCTTGTTCATCATTTCTCATTTTTGACAAGGTCGCTACAATTTTCCCGTCCGAGTATCTCCATCCATTCAGAAAGGTTCCGTCCAATTCATGGAAGAGTACGGCTCCACTAAAATCCGGTTCCCTGTACAAATAGCTGTTCTTGCCTATTGTACGGGTTTTCTTCAAATAATCCAAAGTACCGACAAAAGTCATGATGAAACTCCTTGTCGTACCCTTTTTCTTGTCACGTAGAACTACCATCCTAATTGTATTCCTGATAAAATCAGACTTTTTTCCTGATTCCCAATGTTCGGCGGTCTCATTATCCATTACAATATGGATACCTTTGGCGAGTATAGGGGTTTCTACCACTTCATACCGCTTTCGGTTGTACTCCTTCGCCTTTTCCCAATAAGGTTTTTGAAGCCGTTCCCCTCCGTCTACAGATCGCGTTGCCACCACCGGAGTGTAATTGCTTTCAAACCATTGCTTTGCGGCAGAAACTGTCAACTTGCTGTCTTTTGTCTGTTCTGCCGCAGGATTTACATCATCCCGCAGTTGGTCGACACAAGCGAACAGCATGCCTAACACACTTACGTATGCTAAGATACGCCATTTCTTACATTTTACAATGTCTTTCATGTTTTTTCTTTTTAATTAAACAATTATTTTAATTCATCTTCGAAGATTCTTTTTAATTCGCGATGCAGTTTAAATGTTTCAAAGCCATATACTTTCACATGCTCATCCAGTATTTCACGAGCAATTTCGACCGCTTCCTTCCTGCGTCCAATCTCATTATACATGAAAGCTAATTTACCGCGAGGCATTTGTAATGCAGGAACCATATCCGCAGCTAACTTATACGCTGCTTCAGCCTCTTTCCACAAGCTCTTTTCTTTCAAATAATCGCCCTTCATCAGCAATAATTCCGGGGAAGGAAATTTTTCTTCCAGATAATGAACGGTATGAATGAATTCCCTATCCTGATTTTCCATTTTTGTAAGTTTGCAATAAAGGTAAGAGAAGCTGATATCGTTCCTCATCTCTTTCCTGAAATCAGCAAAGTAGTCTGTCTGCTTAAATACTTCCCGGAAGTCATGGGCATTCAGACAGGCATATAATTCGTGATAAGATTTCCATTTTATCCAAACCTTTGTGCTTAAGAAAAGGCTTGCACAATATACAACCGCTATCAACGTAATTGAAAAGGTCCTGTTAACCGATAAGGAGCTTTTCCCGCTTCCCGATCTTTTATTCAAATAGCAAGCTATACAAATGACCCACAGTGTAAGAACGGGAAATACTTGATCGGGATAAGCAAATATGCCCCATGTTATGATACCGATCAGAAGTGATTTCAATATAATGGCAATGTGGTTTTTATCTCTATACAAGAGGAAGATTCCGATAATGAATGCCAAATAGGCAAACAACCCTATTAATCCATGTTCAACTACTATACGTAGCGGCTCATTAAAAGCAAGATGCGTACTTCCTGCCAAGACTTTCTCTGCTGGAGAAGCCGACGTTTTCATGTAGTTTGCCTGATAATATAAATAGTTTGCAGCAAAGCCTCCTTTCCCATGTCCCATCAAGGGCTTGTCCTGTATCATTTCCCAACTAACTTTCCATATTAACAAACGCCCGTTTGCTGATTCAGGCTTTAGAATATATGTTCCTCCAATAGTAGTAAAAATAAAAAATAAAATTCCGATTAAATAAAGCAATTGATTTCTCTTTTGCTTATTGACTATAAATTTCTGATATAAACTATATAAAACAGAAAGCAACAAAGCTACATAAGAGGCACGAGCATAGGTTAAAATCAACAAAGAAGTACCAAATAACAGGATGGTAATTGAGAGCATTAAAAGGATACGATACTTTCTGAAGTAGCCACAAAATAATATAACACTGTTTAAAACTACGCTTAATAGTAAACTAAGCATAACTGCAAGGATTGCCGGATTATGGAACGGGCCTGTCAAAAGAAAAAAGTTACTATTGGAAGATATGTATCCGAAATACTGTAAATATCCCCAACACGCAAGCAGTGTTATGGCGCAAAGACAACTTTTAAACAATATAGCATAATGTATTCTCCGCATAAAACGGATAATAACAAACAGCAACAGCAAGCATAGACAGCCTATATTCCACAAACCCTTTAAATCAGAAAAATTGATTAGATAGAATACTAAGAAGCCAAAACTAAATATATCCAGTTTAGATATTCCGGCATCCTTTTTGACAATAATAAAAAAGAATATACTTATTATAAAGGATACTCCGGAAACACCAAAGATTGCAAACATTTTCGTATTGCTTAATATCTCAGAAGGTAAACCGGATACAGATGCTATGACCACCAATCCCAATAATATCGAGACTATATAATCTATCGTAATTTTCATTTTAAGGCCAATTTATAATAACACTTCGTTCACATGCAAGAAATATTGTTTCCCATTAATATAAAAGAAAGGAAGCTCTTCTTTACCTTCCGTTAAGTTCTTCAGCCAATACAGGGTAGCGAGAGGAACATTCTCAAAATCCAGAAAATGATGCTCCGCATATAATATCTTATGTTCTTTCCATTCTCCGTCATAATAGAGCAGCATGTAGCTATTGCCGGGAACAATCATATTGTTGGCATTACGGGGAATAAAACGGATACCCGTGATTTGTACCGGTGACTTAAAATCCATACCAATCTTTGAAGATCCCACATAAGTATTGAAATCATTGTCAAAAGCATATTCCGATTTACTGCCTGTACGAACAGGTGTACCATGTATCCGATATAGCGAACAGGATTTTTGCAATGCTACTTCCGTTTCCGAGAAATTTGGAAGAGGTGTAGGCGATGTACAATTATGATTGGAAGAATAGTCTCCGAGAAATTCCATGTGCGCGATGTTAACCGGTTCGCCATTGGGCGCGGAAAAGCGGTAATAACGGTATTGCTTATGGTTTTCAAAAGTTATCTCCTGCAAATAGGGAACAGGTATTTCCTTTACAATGCATAGTGTATCATAATGCCCTTCTTCCTGATTGCCACCTAACAGACAAGCTCCGTTCAATTTTTCGTAAAAGGCTTTCAATCTCCTTTTTTCCGGATATTTACGCAGTAAATGCAATTGGACTTTTTGAGATGTATCGCAAGTTAAAGTTATGTATTTCAGGTTTGGCGCTTCCTTATTCTTTTTATGTGTCAACAATAGTTTTCCATTTATTGCGGATACATCCACTATATCCTTAGGCTGTTTATTAACAGTCAAGGGTTGAGGTATATTTTCAGGGGCATGGGACGAGTGAATGATGAAAGGCTCGGAAATATCCAACATCTTATTGTCATCATAGCAAACGGGGAAGAATAATGTATTCAATGGAACCTGTTCAAAGACTATTTCGCTTTTGGAATGTTCTACATTTCCCCACCCCACAAGAACCAACTTATTGTCGACGGTGAACATGGCCAAATAAGCCAATTTATTACCGGTTTTCATTTTAAGTGGCAACCGCAAGGTTACAGTCTGATGATATCTGAAGGTTTGGTCACTAAGTAATGGGGTATTGAATTCTTCGGGAATGAATTCGTCTTCACCTGCCATAAAATAAGGGGTGTTTTTCTGTGCGCCGAACGTGCTACGATATACTTTCCCTGCATACTTGATATCAGTTTCCCAATCTTCCCTAAGATTATTGTCCGGCGCTGTATAAGGTTGCAGAATGCCGGCGAAATCGGGAGAAACGCACCAAAAATGCCGGTTGTCGCGATCGGTCCATTTGGGAGTATATTCATACATGGTTGGTATTCCACAGGCACGGAACACATTACAACTCCAATTGGTCATGTTGTGGCAATCCATCTTAAACTTTGGCACAAACAAGTCATAGATTCCCAAATGCTCTTTGGGACTTGTATGCTGGTTTATCCACCTGCATTTGTTTACATAGACTTTATAACGCTCAAGCTTGGTGCGAATAGAAACCGTATCTATCAGAAGCGCTTCATACATTTTCCGGATTTCGCTACGTTTATGTACAGGGAACTCATTAGTAGTACGATAGGGAAGAATGAATTCTTTAAAAAAATCAAAATCCTTCTTATAAGTATAGCCATTGGCTTCCCAAATTTGGAGCGCTTCTTCAATGTTATCAATCAGAAAATCCGCACGAATTGTTTCCAAGTCCGAAAGATAAGCCTTAGAAGTTATTTCAGGAACAGATATTGTATTAAAAGAATCCCCTAAATCCCTGCGCAATGAGTCATACTTCTGCCCGTTATACCGTAACTGTTCGGAAAGGGGTACATCATTGAATATTGCTTTATAAAGAGAATCGGTACGAATAAAGTAATCATGATACAGGTTGTCTATAAGAATCTTATCCTTACTTTCATGATACTTCATGTTGGTTATTAAAAAGCAGGCTGATTTATAAGGTACTTTGCCTCGATCTTTAAAATGATTGAGTACTGCTTCAAGTTCCGGACGGTTATCACCTGCCAATTTCAGGGCTTCTTCCAATTCAGGCGAACGGGAAGTGCAGGAAACCAGAACCAATAATATTATAATCCATAAATATGTAGCCTTCATTAATAAAATATTAAAGATTACCTAAATAGAGAGATTGTTTTTCATATTCTTTCATCCATTTTTCGGCATAAAGTTAAGAATTTAATTCAATAAAAAAACAATAAAATAGATTGCCCATATAGCATACTTTTCAATAACACACTAATTATCAAATAATTACATATTTCAACCCAACAATTAATCCACATTTTCCAACGATTAATCCACATTTTTTTATCTCATATCATTCTATTAATTTCGTACAATATGGATACACGCATTTTTTGTCGAATAAAGAAATAGGGAAAAAGATAATGTTATATGGTTTTCCCCATTTATATTTGTAACAACAAGAACTCAAATCAATATTAAGTATGAAAGCGATAAAACAAACATTGGTATTATTGGCGCTTGTAATCGGGATGAGCGGTTGCGCCAGCTTATTTGTCAATAAAGACATCATGATGCAGATACAAAAGGGAATGACTCAGGAGGAAGTATCTTCTATATTGGGAAAACCGGATTACAGACGTTTCGACCATGAATTGGAGGAGTGGGAATTCGTGAAGTATGTTGCAAACACTTCCGGGCCAACTACAATTATTGTGGGTTTCATTGACGGACGGGTAGTGAGTATGGACTCTTTCCAGAGATATTTGAATCCTCCCGTAGCCGTCTATCCATCCGCAGAAGTTGGCGGAGGAAGCATTTCTCACCCGCATGTCACTATAGGCCGGGGGATGAACGAAAGGGATTTCCAAGCATTTTATCGCAAGGTAAAAAGCAAACCTTTCAAAGACGATCAGTTGGAACTCATAGCAATAGATATGGAAAACAAAGAGCTTACATGTAGTCAATGCGTACGGCTGATGTCAATATATACGTTTGATGATGAGAAGCTCAAAGTATTGGATATTGTCGCTTCACAAATTGCGGATAAGGAGAATTATGACAAAATAATAGACGCACTTAGTTTTATCAGTAGCCAGGAAAAGGCGAGAGTCGCTTTGGGTATAAAGAAGTAAACTCGCAAACACCTCCATAAAGTTGAAAA
>NZ_DBDF01000172.1:22439-22597 GCF_002293435.1 Bacteroides sp. UBA939
ATCTGCCACACATCTGCAACAGGGTATCTGCAACTGCCGAGCGGGCCACAACCGGTACATCATCTTATGCCAAACAAGGCATGCATTTAGTTTCAAGGCGAAAAAACAATTTGTTTCAAGCGGCAGAAACACTTTGTTCCATCATATAGAAACATTTA
>NZ_DBDF01000149.1 GCF_002293435.1 Bacteroides sp. UBA939
CTTTAATCACCTTACTTTAATCAATATTCCCCTTCAACTTCCCGTTATCAGAGAGTCGGAGGGGAATAAAAGGGATATGGATTATGAAAAAGCGTATTGGTTTAGCCGGTGAGTTATCTTCTCTGGTTTAACATTTTTCTTGCAGGACATTCGTGATTGCCAATCGGAAGTTTTACTT
Organism: Bacteroides sp. UBA939; assembly: GCF_002293435.1. Lineage (GTDB taxonomy): Bacteria > Bacteroidota > Bacteroidia > Bacteroidales > Bacteroidaceae > Bacteroides. The sequence goes on from NZ_DBDF01000149.1 coordinate 179, forward strand.
GTTTCAAGTCATCCAACTCATGTACCGGTCGTTCTATGTCGTGAGGAATTCGCATATCTGAGTATTCCATAAAGTAAAGCAGGCAGGCGTCTTTCCACCAAACGGCATCACGCGCCTGTATCTTCAGACGTGATTGCACGTCTTTGAAGCGTTCCTCGTCGATGCAACCCTCAGCCAGATCCCATATTCTTTGGAAACTTCTGACTTGCTGCACGCCTTTATCGTAACGGTAGCAAAGTTCGTCCCATAGCGTACGCCCGCTTTGCATGGTGTGATTCCACGGAGCATGATGAAACCACAGGAGATACTCGTCCGGGCAGGTACTGATATTGTCGTAGAGACTACAAAGCGAGTCCGGATATTGAGCGGTTGCATTACTGCCGGTGTGGCTACGGTCGAAACCTATGCCCGACTTGCCGGCTTTGTGGTAATAAGACGGCATCCAGTCCTTCCGGGCGCCGGGTATATCACACCAAGGCTCAGGTCCATAGTGGTGTCCCCATGCGAAAAGATGATGCAGTCCGAGCGGCATCATATAATCTACTACAGCTTCACGGCTTTCCATCATCATTCGGTATACTTCATAAGCAACAGGAACATGCTGTTGGTTGTGCGCATCAAAGAATGTTTGTTTCAACCACTCTTCCGCTATTGCTTCAGAAGATAACTCCGGGTTCCAGGCAAGACGTCCGAAAGCATACCAGTTGGATTGTGCAAAGTGGTGTCCGCACCAGTTTGTATCTGTGCCGATATTGGCAACGCCTGACATGGCTTTCAGTGAAGAGGGCTGTACGAAGTCAAAGAACTCCTCCCACATCGGGGCAAGGTAGGCAAGGTGGTTGGAAAAGCCCAGATACTCTTGCGTTATCTGAAACTCCACCATCTGCGCGGTTCTCGGCATGGCGCCAAACAACGGGCTGTACGGTTCGCGGGGTTGGAAGTCAACCGGGCCATTCTTTATCTGTATGATTACATTGTTACGGAATTGTCCATCCAGCGGTTGGAACTCCAGATAAGCCTGTTTGGCACGGTCGGCATCCGTAGGACTGTAGACGAAAGCGCGCCACATGACAATACCTTTATAAGGCTTTAGCGCATCTGCCAGCATATTGGCGCCTTCCGCATGGGTACGGTCGAAGTCGCACGGACCGGGCTGTCCCTCGGAATTGGCTTTTACGAGAAAGCCTCCGAAGTCGGGAATGAAGCGGTAGATTTCTTTCACTTTATTCTTCCACCAGGCGATTACGTCTTTATTGAGCGGGTCGGCTGTAGGAAGTCCGCCCAACTGCATGGGCGAGGCGAAATTGACGGAAAGATATACGCGAATGCCGTAAGGACGGAATACATCGGCCAGCGCTTTCACTTTTTCCAGATATTCAGCGGAAAGAATTTGAGAAGACGCGTTTACGTTGTTCAATACCGTGCCGTTAATTCCGACGGAAGCATTGGTGCGGGCATAATCCGTATAACGGTCGGAGAGGGTAGCGGGCAGGGCTTCCCAATCCCATAATGATTGTCCGGCATAGCCCCGTTCGACGGTGCGGTCTAAGTTATCCCAATGATTAAGAATACGCAGGTTGTAGGCGGGACTTTCTTTGATATTCAACTTCGAGAAGTCTGCGCCTGTATCTTGCAGGCGTAAGAGGTGGAAAGCTCCGTAGAGTAACCCATGTTCTCCGGCAGAAGTGATGGTTATGTTCTGACCGTTGTCCGAGGTGCGGAGGATATATCCTTCTTCTCCTAAGGTCTGCGATTCCTTATTACGTTGGAGGTTCAATGCGACAGGTACTCCTTTCCAAGCTTTCCGCAGTTCGGCGGTTGCAATTTCCGATATGGGTGATTGCTTATTGCAGGATACGGTTGCGTTCCCATCCGTAGAATACCGGAGCCAGAGGCGGCTGCCGTCTTCGGCAAAAGCGGGAAGCAAAAACGGTAATAGTAAAAACAGGGTGAATATTCTCTTCATAAAATAAAAGACTATGTGATTTATTCATTCATCAGCGGGATAGCGTACGCCCCACTCTTTGCGTAAACCGTCCATTATACGCATGATACGCAAGGTTTCAGCATGTGGCATATAAGGAGATTCAATCCATCCGTTCCGTAAGGCTTCGACGGAAGCGTACACCTGATATTCATATCCGGTAATCTGTGGCGGGCAGTTATAGGTGGCTATGGTTTTATAATCTTCCGTCACTACGATAACCCGTTGCGGATTATTGATATTTTCTACAATCAGATGGCCTTTCTCACCTGAGATGATGCCTTGGCGGTCGGTCATACTTAACATGGTGCTGTGCAATACGGCCATTTTCCCGTCATTGAAAGTCAGGGTTATACTGTTTTGGGCATCTACTCCGGTGTCGGTCTTGATGCAGGTGGAAGTGATTCGCTCAACATCGTTGCCGAATATCATGGAAGCGAAGTTTAGCGTGTAGACTCCCAGGTCGAGCAAGGCTCCACCTGCAAGGGCGGGTTGCCTGAGCCGTTCGCGGTTGCCGATGGGATATCCGAGGTTGGCGGATAGTGTCATGGGGTGTCCGATAATGCCGCTTGCTATAATTTCATTGATGGTTTGGGATAAGGGCATGTAGCGTGTCCAGATGGCCTCGGTGATGAAGAGTTGTTTCTCTTTGGCAAGATTCAGCAACTCTTCTGCCTGGCGGGCATTGGCTGTGAATGCTTTCTCGCATAGTACGGCTTTACCTTTCAACAGGCTCATACGTGCGTGCTCAAAATGGTGGGAGTGTGGAGTGGCGATATATACCAACTCCACTTGTTCGTCATCAAGCATTTCTTCGTAAGAACCGTAGGCGCAGGTAAAACCCCACTTTTGGGCAAAGTCGTGGGCGGTTTGCAGTTGGCGGGAGGCGATTGAATATGCTTCTACGCCTTTCATATCTTTAAGGGTGATTGCCATCTTCTCGGCAATCCAGCCGGTACCTATAATTCCTATTTTAACTGCATTCATGTTTTATGAATTATGTTTTATGAATTATGAATTATGTTTTATGAATTATGAATTATG
>NZ_DBDF01000175.1 GCF_002293435.1 Bacteroides sp. UBA939
ATTTTCCTCAAAAAGTTTTTTATTCAGCTTGTTTTGAGCTTATTTTCGGTCTGCTTCCCTCTTTTTACTCATCACATAGCCCGGATACCGAACCCTTTTCAGATTCACTTGTGTATCTGAAAATAAACCTGTAAATTTGCCACACTTAAAATTAAGAAAAAGAAGCGATTAATAATAAAGAAACTATGTCGTGTATCTTACATATTGAAACATCCACCTCTGCATGCTCTGTTGCTGTGAGTGAAGATGGGCAAAATGTTTTTACGAAAGAAGACCTTAACGGCCCTTCACATGCAGTTTCACTGGGAGTATTTGTAGACGAAGCGCTATCGTTTGCCGACAGTCACGCGATGCCGGTTGATGCCGTAGCAGTAAGTTGCGGACCGGGGTCTTATACCGGACTGCGTATTGGTGTATCTATGGCAAAAGGCATTTGTTACGGGCGGGATATTCCGCTCATAGGCCTGCCTACACTGAAAGTACAATGCGTGCCGGTGTTGCTCTATCACGATGAACTGCCCGAAGATGCACTACTGTGCCCGATGATAGACGCACGCCGCATGGAAGTGTACGCCGCCATCTACGATCGTGCACTGAAACCCGTACGTGACATTGCCGCCGATATTGTAGACGAAAACTCTTACGCAGAGTTTCTGGAACAACATCCCGTTTACTTCTTCGGAGACGGAGCGGATAAATGCAAGGATAAGATAACCCATCCTCATGCACATTTCATTGATAATATCCGCCCATTGGCAAAGATGATGTTTCCCCTTGCCGAAAAAGCGATAGCTGAAAAGGACTTCAAAGATGTAGCTTACTTCGAACCCTTCTACCTGAAAGAGTTCGTAGCCTCCAAGCCCAAGAAACTTTTATAAATACAATTTTATGCAACAGAATAGTATAACTCAATCATTATCCGGAATTAATAACTTAAAAATTAGTAACATGCAATATAACACTCAACAGAAACGGATGCCCCTGCCGGAGTACGGACGCAGCATTCAAAACATGGTAGACCACGCGCTCACAATTGAGAACCGCGCGGAACGTCAACGTTGTGCGAACACAATCATCAACATTATGGGTAACATGTTCCCCCACCTACGGGATGTACCCGACTTCAAACATAAGCTATGGGATCATCTGGCTATCATGTCCGAGTTCAAACTGGACATTGATTACCCTTATGAAATTATCCGCAAAGACAATTTGTGTACCAGACCGGATAACATCCCCTACTCCAGTACCAAAATCCGTTACCGCCACTATGGCCGTACATTGGAAGTATTGATAAAGAAAGCCATCGACTTCCCTGAAGGCGACGAAAAGCAAAATCTCATTGCACTCATCTGCAACCACATGAAGAAAGACTTCATGACTTGGAACAAAGACACCGTAGACGACCGTAAGATAGCGGAAGACCTTGCCGAATACTCCAATGGCAAATTACAAATGACGGACGACATCATAAAACTGATGGCTATGCGTATCGAACATAATTATCGTCCGAAAGCAAACAACCCAAGTCACCCGGGCTATCAAAACAACCGGAGAGATAACCGGAATAATAACAAAAGGAAATACTAATTGAATTATGAATTATAAATTTTGAATTATGAATAGGAGCAGTCGCCTATAACTTATTAATTCAAAATTCATAATTCAAAATTCATAATTCAAAATTCATAATGGCATCATTCGTAATAGAAGGAGGACACAGACTATCCGGAGACATTCATCCGCAAGGCGCAAAAAATGAAGTATTGCAGATTATCTGCGCCACGCTACTGACTGCCGAAGAAGTGACTGTACACAACATTCCGGACATTCTGGATGTCAACAACCTCATTCAACTGATGCGAGACATGGGTGTCACCGTGTCTAAAAAAACGGTAAATACGTACAGCTTCAAGGCCGAAAAAGTAGACCTGAGTTATTTGGAAAGTGACGAATTCCTCAAGAAATGTTCCAGCCTCCGCGGATCCGTAATGCTTATTGGTCCTATGGTAGCGCGTTTCCATAAAGCGATGATATCCAAACCGGGAGGTGACAAGATAGGACGCCGCCGTTTGGATACCCATTTTATCGGCATACAGAATTTGGGTGCCGACTTTGTTTATAATGAGCAACGGGAAGTATATGAAATTTCAGCCCGCCAGTTGAAAGGCACCTATATGTTACTGGACGAAGCATCCGTAACCGGCACTGCCAATATCGTTATGGCAGCAGTTTTGGCAAAAGGCACCACCACCATTTACAATGCCGCCTGCGAACCTTATCTGCAACAACTCTGCAAAATGTTGAACCGCATGGGAGCCAAGATACAGGGTATCGCCTCCAATCTGTTGATTATTGAAGGAGTGGACGAACTGCATGGCACCGAACACACCATCCTTCCCGACATGATTGAGGTAGGCAGTTTTATCGGTATGGCCGCCATGACGCAAAGTGAACTCACCATCAAGAACGTTTCATACGAGAACCTGGGAATCATTCCCGAAAGTTTCCGCCGTCTCGGCATTAAGTTAGAGCAACGTGAAGATGATATTTACATCCCCGCACAAGATACATACCAGATAGAATCATTCATGGATGGTTCCATAATGACTATTGCCGATGCCCCGTGGCCGGGACTAACACCTGACTTATTGAGTGTTATGCTCGTCATTGCCACTCAGGCAAAAGGCAGTGTGCTCATTCATCAAAAGATGTTTGAAAGCCGCCTGTTCTTTGTGGACAAACTGATAGATATGGGTGCGCAAATCATTCTTTGCGACCCGCACCGTGCTGTCGTCATCGGACATAATCATGCATTGTGCCTGCGAGGCGGCAATATGACTTCTCCCGATATCCGTGCCGGTATCGCATTGCTGATTGCCGCCATGAGTGCCGAAGGCATCAGTCACATTCATAACATTGAGCAAATAGACCGCGGTTATCAGAATATCGAAAACCGGCTGAATAACATTGGAGCAAAAATAACAAGAATCTAATATAGTTGACCAATGATAAAGAACGAAGAAGTATATAAAATAGGAGTAATCAACAAGCCTCACGGTATTCACGGTGAACTATCGTTTACTTTCACCGACGATATCTTCGACCGGATAGAAGCAGAATATTTGATTTGCCTGTTGGATGGTATCTTTGTACCCTTCTTCTTGGAAGAATACCGTTTCCGTACCGACTCGACCGCATTAATAAAGTTCGAAGGAATAGATACAGCGGAACGCGCACGCATGTTTACCAACATAGAAGTGTACTTCCCGGTGGAACATGCGGAAGAAGATCCTCAGGATGAATCGACATGGGATGACTTTATAGGCTTCCGAATAGAAGATAAGCACCACGGGGATCTCGGAGAAGTAACGGATGTGGACACTTCAACTATCAATACTTTGTTCGTAGTAAATCATCATGGAAAAGAATTACTAATCCCTGCACAAGAAGAATTGCTTTTAAGTATTGAGAAGCAACCCAATGTTATTAGAATGATATTACCCGAAGGGTTATTGGATTTGGACAAAGTTGAAGAAATATAAAAAGTGATTAATGATTAGTGATTAGCGCGTATGGTTAAGAAGAAACGGCATAAAGTATTCTGGAACAACATCAAGTTTAAATATAAACTGGCCATTATCAACGAGAACACGCTTGAAGAGGTGGCAGGCATCCGTGTTTCCAAACTGAACGGGATTTCAGTATTGCTTTCCGTATTGACGGTTTTGTTCCTTATTGCCGCAACCATCATAATCTTTACGCCCCTGCGCAACTATCTGCCCGGATACATGAACAGTGAAGTCCGTGCCCAAATAGTAGATAATGTCTTGCGCGTAGACTCGCTTCAACAATTGGTTGACCGTCAGAGTCTATATATAATGAATATACAGGATATTTTCCGTGGAACAGTTCGCGTAGATACGGTACAATCCATGAATTCGCTGACAACCCTACGGAAAGACTCATTGATGGAACGCACCCAACGGGAAGCCGAGTTCCGCAAACAGTATGAAGAAGCCGAAAAGTACAACCTTACAAGTATAACCGCACGTTCCGATGCAGACGGACTCATATTCTACCGTCCTACGCGAGGCATAATCAGCGACAAGTTTGATGCGGAAACAAAACATTACGGTACGGATATCGCCGCCGATCCGGGTGAAAGTATATTAGCCACATTGGACGGTACAGTCATCCTGAGCGTTTATACCGCCGAAACGGGTTATGTAATACAGGTACAACACAATCAGGATTTTATATCCGTCTACAAGCATTGCGGCTCCTTACTGAAGCGCGAAGGTGAGACGGTAAAAGCCGGAGAAGCCATAGCCCTGGTAGGAAACAGCGGACAACTGACTACCGGTCCGCATCTCCATTTCGAACTGTGGCAAAAAGGACGGGCGGTAAATCCGGAGTTGTACATCGTGTTTTAGGTGATAGATGACAAATACGAATTGTGAAATTGCAAATATATAAATGAAGAAACAAATAGCTATCCTCGGTTCCACAGGTTCCATCGGTACACAAGCATTACAGGTCATTGAAGAACAACCCGACCGGTACGAAGCTTACGTACTGACAGCCAATAACCGGGTAGAAGAACTTATCGCCCAGGCACGCAAGTTCAAACCTGAAGCGGTAGTCATAGCCAATGAAACGAAATATGCCCGGCTGAAAGAAGCGCTTGCCGACCTCCCCATCAAAGTATATGCAGGTATGGAAGCCATCTGCCAGATTGTAGAAGATACGGAAATAGACATTGTACTGACAGCAATGGTGGGCTATGCCGGATTACGCCCGACTATGAACGCCATCCGCGCACGCAAACCCATTGCACTTGCCAATAAGGAAACCCTTGTCGTGGCAGGTGAACTGATTAACCACTTGGCACGCGTTAGCGGAACTTCCATATTTCCTGTAGATTCGGAGCATTCGGCAGTATTCCAGTGTTTGGCCGGCGAGGCGGGTAACCGGATAGAGAAAGTTATCCTCACGGCATCCGGCGGTCCGTTCCGCACCTATACAAGAGAACAATTAGATACCGTCACCAAAACGCAAGCTCTGAAACACCCCAATTGGGATATGGGCGCCAAGATAACTATCGACTCCGCTTCGATGATGAACAAAGGCTTTGAAGTGATAGAAGCAAAATGGTTGTTTGGTGTACGCCCCGACCAGATAGAAGTCGTGGTACATCCTCAATCCATCATCCATTCGATGGTGGAATTTGAAGACGGTGCGGTAAAAGCGCAATTGGGCATGCCGGATATGCGGTTGCCTATTCAGTATGCATTCTCTTATCCGGAACGTCTGAAAGCATCATTCCCCCGCTTGGATTTTAAGATGTGCACAAACTTGACATTCGAGCAACCCGATACTACCCGTTTCCGTAACCTGGCGCTGGCTTACGAAGCACTGCATAAAGGCGGAAATACGCCTTGCATCATCAATGCCGCAAACGAAGTGGCGGTAGCCGCTTTCCTCCGGGATGAAGTTTCGTTCCTCGGGATGAGTGATGTAATAGAAAAAACAATGTCAATCGTATCCTTCATACAGAAACCGGAATATGAAGATTACGTGGCAACGGATGCAATGGCACGCCGCATTGCACAGGAATTGATAAAACAAAAAAGAGAAACAATATAAGTACCAACCGGAGCGTCATTATCTATATGGTATAAGGTTGTTCCGGCAAGGTATCTGACAATAAGTATAATACATAATTAAATAGAAAGTTTATTAGATGGAAACATTTTTGATTCGTGCCCTGCAACTCATTATGAGTCTTTCATTACTCGTTATCGTTCATGAGGGAGGGCACTTCCTCTTTGCCCGCCTTTTCAAGACGCGGGTTGAAAAGTTCTACCTGTTCTTTGACCCTTGGTTCACATTATTCAAGTTCAAGCCTAAAAACAGTGAAACGGAATACGGCATCGGCTGGTTGCCTCTGGGTGGTTACGTAAAAATATCAGGTATGGTGGATGAGTCAATGGATACCGAACAAATGAAACAGCCCATGCAGCCGTGGGAGTTTCGCGCCAAATCGACATGGCAACGATTATTCATCATGATAGGTGGGGTGTTGTTTAACTTCGTGCTCGCACTCTTTATCTACTCCATGATACTCTTCGCCTGGGGTGATGAATATGTACCGATTCAAAAAGCGCCTCTGGGCATGGATTTCAACGAAACGGCAAAGGCTGTCGGCTTTCAGGACGGTGATGTACTGATATCCGCCAATAATGTTCCACTGGAACGCATGGATCAGGATATGATAGGCAAAATCATCGACGCCCGCGAAGTAACCGTATTACGTGACGGCAAGAGAGCATCGGTATATATCCCCGAAGACATGATGCAAAAGCTATTAGCGGACAGTGTACGTTTTGCTTCATTCCGCTATCCGTATGTGATAGACAGTATCATCCCCAATCGTCCCGCTGCTTTGGCAGGATTACAGCCGGGTGACAGCATTACGCAACTAAACGGGAAAAACATAGCTTACTCTGACTATAGAAAAGAAATGCTTCTCCTGAAAAAAGCAAATTCCGCCTCTCACGATATAACCCTGACATACGTACGCGCCGGAATTACGGATACAGTAACCATAGCTACGGATTCACTCTATGAAATAGGCGTGGCAGTGCGTACGGAAACAGCTAAATTATTACCGGTTATAAGAGAAGAATATGGCTTCTTCGCATCTTTTCCGGTAGGCATAAAGCTGGGGGTTAAGACTCTGAAAGGTTATGTGAGTAACATGAAATATGTATTCTCTAAAGAAGGAGCTAAACAATTGGGCGGTTTCGGTACTATCGGAAGTATCTTCCCCGCTACGTGGGACTGGTATCAGTTCTGGTATATGACAGCTTTCCTTTCTATTATCCTCGCTTTCATGAATATCTTGCCCATACCTGCATTGGACGGTGGACATGTGCTGTTCCTGATTTACGAAATCGTTACCCGCCGCAAACCAAGCGAAAAATTTATGGAACGTGCGCAAATGGTAGGTATGTTTATACTGTTCGGACTACTGATTTGGGCTAACTTTAATGATATTATGCGCTTCCTGTTCTAAAAGGGAATTTGAGAAAACAGTCCCAATAAGGCTGTGAGAAGATAAAAAGGTTATATCCGAAAAAAGGCTGTAAATACGTAGTTGAGAACTCAGTTCCTATTACGTATTTACAGCCTTTCTTAATTGTTCAGTCATTATACCAAATGCCCAACCCACTCTTCACGGTCACCCGGAAGAAGGTCGATAACCGGAACTTCTATCATGGTATAACAACCCGGTTTCTGACGCATGGCAGCACGCGCCGTACAAACCAATACTTGTGCAGTCAGCGCCGGATTATTGATGCGCATATTGAATTCAAACAACTGGTTCTGTGTTTTACCGGAAACACCTTTACGGGTGAGGTTCACGCCATGCCCCATATCAAGCAGAGCATCTACACTGGACACCTGTTTCACATGCGTTTCATCGTTCACAAAATACGGATCTGCCTTGATAGCGGAAGCCACTTTATCAAACTCATAACCTTCTTTCAGTTCGATGTAAACCATACGGCGATGGATACCCGTTCCGGTAGGAATTGTCATGGACAGGGCGGCTTTCACACCATCAATTGCTTTTACAGCAACGGTGTGTCCCATACTCATACCGGGACCGAAATTCGTATAAGTAATTCCCTTCGGAGCGATAGCTTCAAGCATGGTGCGTACAATAGAGTCGCTTCCCGGATCCCAACCTGCAGAAATAATAGAAACCGTATTGTTCTCTTTTGCAACTGCACTCAGCGTACGGCGCAGATTTACTATACCGGTATGGATATCAAAACTATCTACCGTATGGATTCCGAGAGCAAGAATTTCCTTAGCATAAGCCTCTACGCTACGGGTAGGAGTACAAAGGATAGCCACGTCAACACGTTCCAATTCTTTAATATTCTTCACAACGGGATAGTCACTCAATTCTGCGGGACGGTTTTCGGCACCTGCACGACGTACAACGCCTGCGATTTCAAAGTCGGGAGCCGCTTGCAACGCTTCGAGCACATACTGCCCAATGTTGCCATAGCCAACGATGGCCGCTCTTACTTTTTTCATTCTTTTATCGGATTTAGTTATCAATATTCTATTTTATCGGCGCAAAAGTAAGCATTTTCACTTTCTTTTGCCACATAACAGCACAAAATTACAGCAACTTTCTTCTTAATTAAGATTTATTGCAGATGCAATTCTTCCGCGTTATTGCTCGCCTGCATTATTCATAAGTGTTTCGTCATAAATGAGAATTTAGGTGGAAATGGGTACGCTAAATTCTCATTTATAGTAAGCGAAGTACTTACACTATGAATAATACAGGCTCGAATGAATTTGTCCCGTGAGACGAATTATTTCGTCCTGTGAGATGGATTTTTTCGTCTCACGAGATGAATTTTTTCGTCTCGTGGGACGGATTTTCTCGTCTCATGGGATGAATTTTCTGGTCTCGTGAGATGAATTCCGGTGCTTACGTCTGGAGACTTTTTCTTTGAGGGATTGATACCCACTGCATCGTGAGGTTATTCCAGAGGGCACTGTCGTCCGGTCGTGGCGGTGCACAATCGGGTATGAGGCAGCCCATGTAAGTGCGCTTCCCGTCAATACGCTTTTCGTAGCGATATAGCTCGTCCGCTTTAGCTTTCCGGCCGATATCCAGTTCCCGGAGTTTTTCCCGAAGCGCAGTTGAAGTGGTTTTTTCTGCTGACACGAAGTTGGCGAAGTATTGATGTACTTGCCTCATACTCAGCAAGTCATCCCCCTTGTCGTAGAGCACGACATGCTGTTTGAATATCTCCACGGCTTCGTTGAAGTACTGCCTTAGCAGTCCCCCATACCCGCTTTTCATGCAAACAATCTCCACCCATTCACTGTCCGACGACAGGCTGTCAACCAACTCTCGCCAAGGTTGGGGAGGGATGAACTTGCAAGTGACGGTATCAGTCTCTCCAGAAGCACTAACTGAACCGCCGGAAGCAATAGCACTGCTACCGGAAATTATCTCATTGACAGCAATAACATCAGCAACAGCAGCAGTCTTTTCTTTTTCTTTTGTTGTTGCTGTTGTTATTATATCTCTTATATTCTCTTTAATTGCTTCTGGATTTTCATTTATATTGCAGTGTTTCAGCGTTTTATGCGAATAGATAAAAGCGATTTTTGATTCATTTTTGCTCGTTTTTCGCTCATTTTTTATGCTTTTTCGTGCATTTTCACGCGTTTTCTGCTCATTTTTCTGCGTTTTTTGCTCGTTTTTCGACGTATTTTCGCTCACTTTTTGCTCATTTTCCCACGCATTTACATCCGCTTTTTGAGTTTCTTCCGCACGTTTTTTATTCCTTCCGCGTACAGGATTCAATTCGGCGGGAGTGAAATATCCATCTTCTTCCATAATGAACAGTGGGTAGTTGAGAATAATCTTCTTGAGATAGGCAAAGGAAATTTTCAAGCCCTTGCAGAAAGGACGGAGATAATCCAATTGGGCGCAGGGTTCGGGCAAGAGTGCCAACTTTTCGATAATGACCCAATAGGCGCCAACGCCTTTCAGACCTTCTTCATTGAGCAGGTTTTGCATTTCGGGGTCATTCATCGCCATAAGCGGATGTTGCAGGTAGAAATTTCTTTTCATATTAGGTTTCTTGTTACAAGTAAAATATGCACTAAACGAGAAAGTGCCATAAACACGGCGTTTATTACAATTCTTCTCATTTTTGTTGATGCAAAGATAGTGAATTTTCCTCAAAGTTGTATGCAATTAGGATTTGAGCAGTCAATAAAGAAGCAAAAAAATATTCATCCAAAAAGGAATATTATAAGTAGCTGTTCATAATTA
>NZ_DBDF01000222.1:0-1195 GCF_002293435.1 Bacteroides sp. UBA939
GTTATTTTTTAAGCAGTACTTAATAATTCATAATTCAAAACTTCTCCCTCTGTGCCTCTGTGTTCATAATTCAATACTATAGCAATGAAGAAACCGTTTCACCTCATAATAACCCTATCCGCTCTTTGTCTGCTTGCCTGCAACCAGACAAGAAACACAGAGTCTGCCAAACAATATACGTATATCGGCTGGCAGGGGAAACATAAAGTAGATACCGTCTGCTTCGACTCGCTGCAAATGAGCGACCCTTTCATCCTGGCGGACGAGGCTACAGAAACGTACTATATGGTAGGAAGCGGCGGCAGTATGTGGAAAAGCCCCGACATGAAGATGTGGACAGGGCCTCACCTGTACCTTACCGTAGATACCACCTCTTGGATAGGCACTTCCCCCAGGATATGGGCTCCCGAACTCCACGAATACCGAGGCAAATACTATTGCTTCGTTACCTTCACAAATCCCAGAATCATAGTAGACACCGTGCCCAACAGATATCATGTGCAACGCCGTTCCACTCATATTCTTGTCTCTGATAAGGCGGAAGGCCCTTATCAGCCTGTCGGCGACGGGAATTACCTGCCCGAGGACTGGTCTGTGCTCGATGGCAGCCTCTGGGAAGAAGACGGGGTTCCCTACATGGTCTTCTGCCACGAATGGATGCAGACCGTCAACGGGATGGTCGATTACGTCCGCCTCACTCCGGATTTATCCGGGATAACAGGAAACCCTGCTGTTCTGTTCAGAGCATCCGAAGCCACATGGTCAAGGGAAATGCAATCAATCGGCGAACTTACCTTCGGCATGGCGCTGGAAGGTTATGTAGCCGACGGGCCGTTTGTTTTCAGGACAGGCACCGGGCGTCTGGGCATGCTCTGGTCGAGCTGGGGAAGCCGGCGTTGCGCACAGGGTGTGGCGTACTCGGAGTCGGGCAAGCTGGCAGGCCCCTGGACTCAGTGCAGCGAGCCGCTGGTGGCCAACAATGCAGGGCACGGCATGTTGTTCCGCACGTTCGAGGGCAAACTGCTGATGTGCCTCCACCGGCAAAGTCTTGATATGGAAAACCCCGGCCCCCGAAGGCCTGTACTGCTGGAAGTAGATACGTCGGGTGAGCGGATTAAAATACTGGGTGAATATTATCCTTGACGCTAAAAAAAGTAATAAAACAACTTGTGTTAGTTTATACTATAATTTTTTA
>NZ_DBDF01000222.1:1233-24800 GCF_002293435.1 Bacteroides sp. UBA939
ATCCGCGTCATCCGCGTCTAAAAAATATATTGCTAAATTATCATTTAGCAGATAACCGTAAAAAAAACAATAATATCATAAACAATAGTATCATGAGAAAGATAATAGTAACATGTGGTTTGTTGTTCTCCTTATCGGGGTGGGGACAAACATTACCTTACCAAAATCCCCAATTAAGCTCAGCAGAAAGAGCCAAAGACCTCGTATCACGCCTGACTCTCGAAGAGAAGGCCATCCTGATGTGCGACGACTCGGACGCCATACCGCGATTAGGCATCAAGAAGTTCAACTGGTGGAGCGAAGCCCTTCACGGAGTAGCCAACCAGGGAAATGTAACCGTCTTCCCCGAACCGGTAGGCATGGCCGCCTCTTTCAACGACAAACTGGTATTCGACATATTCAATGCAACCTCCGACGAGATGCGCGCCAAGCACAACGAACGGGTACGCAACGGACTGGAAGATACCCGCTTCCACAGCCTCTCCGTCTGGACTCCCAACGTGAACATCTTCCGCGACCCTCGCTGGGGACGCGGGCAGGAAACCTACGGCGAAGACCCTTACCTGACTTCCCAAATGGGCATTGCCGTAGTCAAAGGTCTGCAAGGCCCCGAGGACGAGAAGTATCGCAAACTGCTGGCATGTGCCAAGCATTATGCCGTACATAGCGGCCCGGAATGGAGCCGCCATACCGTCAATCTGAATAATATAGACCACCGCGACTTGTGGGAAACCTACCTGCCCGCCTTCAAGGCATTGGTGCAGAAGGCCGATGTACGCGAAGTGATGTGCGCTTACCAGCGTCTGGACGATGACCCTTGCTGCGGAAACACCCGCCTGCTTCAGCAAATACTCCGCGACGAGTGGGGATTTAAGTATCTCGTAGTATCCGATTGCGGCGCAATTGCCGACTTCTGGACTTCGCACAAGTCTTCTTCCGATGCTTTGCACGCCGCCGTCAAGGGTACCATGGCAGGTACGGACATAGAATGCGGCTACGGATATGCTTATCAGGAACTTCCCAAGGCAGTAGCCCGGGGCTTAATCACGGAAGAAGAGATAGACAAGCATGTACTCCGCCTGCTGGAAGGACGCTTTGAACTCGGAGAGATGGACGACCCGTCGCTGGTGCCCTGGTCTAAGATACCGATGTCCGTAGTCAACAGCAAAGCCCACAAAGACTTGTCTCTGGAGATGTCACGCCAGACAATGACGCTCCTTCAGAACAAGAACAATACATTGCCGCTGAGCAAATCCATCCGCAAGGTTGCAGTCATAGGCCCCAATGCCGACGACAAACCTGTGCTGTGGGGAAACTATAATGGTACGCCCAACCATACGGTCACCATCCTGGACGGCATCAGGAGCAAACTGAAAAAGAACCAGATTGTCTACATGAAAGGTTGCGACCTTGTGAATGACAAGACGCTTGAATCATACCTCGACCAATGCAGCATAGACGGAAAACCGGGCATAAAGGCCACTTTCTGGAACAATCAGGAGCGCGAGGGAGAACCTGTATCTTCACTCTACACCACACAGCCCATCAACGTAACCACCTACGGACAGCATACCTTCGGCCCGGGGGTGAACCTTGAGAAGTTCTCGGCAAAGTACGAGACTGTGCTTAAGCCCAAAGCATCGGGCGAAGTTCTCCTCAGTCTGGAAGCTTGCAGCTACTTCGAACTGTTTGTAAACGGGGAGTCTAAGTACAAGCGACGCACATGGCGAACTACCGACAGCCGCACCATCCTGCAAGTGGAAAAGGACAAAGAGTACAAGATAGAAATCCTCTACGCACAGGTAGAGAACTGGGCAGCCAACCTGAAATTCAATCTCGGCAAGGAGTTCCCCATCAATTACGACGAAAGCATTGCGAAACTTAAAGGTGTAGATGCCGTCGTCTTTGTAGGCGGCATATCGCCGCAACTGGAGGGTGAGGAAATGCCGGTGACGCTTCCCGGTTTCAAAGGCGGCGACCGCACGGACATAGAGCTGCCGGCAGTGCAACGCAACTTCCTCAAAGCGCTGAAGGAGGCGGGCAAGCAGGTGATATTTGTCAACTGTTCCGGTTCTGCCATAGCGCTGCTGCCCGAAACCGAAAGCTGCGATGCCATCCTCCAGGCATGGTATGGAGGCGAACTGGGCGGACAGGCTGTAGCCGATGTATTGTTTGGAGACTACAACCCTTCAGGCAAACTGCCAATCACCTTCTATAAAAGCACGCAGCAGTTGCCCGACTATGAGGACTACTCGATGAAAGGGCGTACTTACCGGTATATGTCCGACCCGCTGTTCCCCTTCGGATACGGTTTAAGTTACACCGGCTTCACTGTAGGCGAGGGCAAGTGCGACAAGACGCAACTGCGCGCCGGCGAGGGGCTGACATTGCAAGTGCCTGTTTCCAATACAGGCAAGCGTAGCGGAACGGAAGTCGTACAGATATACATTCGTAAAACGGGAGATACCGGCGGGCCGCTCAAATCCCTGCGTGCGTACAAACGTGTGGAACTGGCGCCGGGTAAGAAACAGGATGTAGCCATACAGTTGGCGCCCGAAGCATTCGAGTGCTTCGATACTTCTACGAATACCATGCGGATTGCTCCGGGAGAATACGAACTGTTCTATGGAACCAGTTCTGCCGAGAAGGACTTGCAGTCGGTCAATATCACACTATTATAATCCGGGACAACTGCAGCAGAATCTTAGAGGCTGTTTAAATCCTGTTTAGAGCCTGTTTAAATTTCGGATTATCTATTAAGATAACTTACCCCGATCGACACTTACTCGAAATCCCGCCCGAAATGTGTTCTGAGAGGGGGTAGTCTAAGTATACGACTGAGATAGTCTAAGTATACGACTGAGGGTATCTCAGTTGTATAGTGAGGTACCCTAAGTATGGGACTGAGATTATGAAGGATAACCCGGGTGCTGCACTTGTTAATAAACATTGGTCATATTCTTTAAAAACGCGCCAAAGATTTATTAAAAACACTATTGATGATTATTAGCAAATTCTCATTTATCAGTTTACTGGTACGATTACAGATACTCATCATAACTTCTGTTCCGCTTGCGAATAGATTTTGAGTATAAGATGCAATTTCTCTCATTTTCTAAAATAGGAAAAGGTTATTCAGAAAAAAGATGCAAACACTTTGTCTTTAACAGAATTATTCTTACTTTCGCAAAGTTAATTCCTTAACTCAGTGCGTATGAAAGCATTTACTTTATTACTTTTTGTTTGCGGTAGTTGCAGCTTTTGTTTGCGGGCACAATCTGTAGTAGTGCCTACGCCCCAGCCGTGGACGTTTTCCCGCGTTGAAGTAGGAGGAAATCATTCGGTTCCGCAAAATCCTTCCCTTCCAAAGATTCCTGTCCCATCTTCTCATAACATGCCGTTGCCCGAAGTAAATTCACACAATCAAGCCGTAATGCAGATGATTGAAGAAGATATCGCATACCATGAAGAGATGGAACGGCAAAAACTCATTCTCGAACAACTTATTTATAAAGGCTTCCCCTCCTGGGAAGGAGAACCCGGAACCGAAGACTTCTTTGAAGCGTACGAAGAATTGTCCGCCATGCTCGCAGACTCCATCCCGTTGAGCGTTGAACGCGCCGTGTTTCTGGTAGAGAATGCTTATTTGGGCAATACGATGAAGTATTCCGATTTCCAAAACAAGATTAGTGAAAGAGTGCAATACTGCCGTTGGAGACTGAATGACCTGAAACTAAGCCCTAATGACGGATTGGCTAAGAACATGGCCATTTTCAGCTTGTTGACCGATACCCTGTCCATCCGTCAACCCGGTAGTGAGAAAACAATCGTGCATTACCCCTTGAAGTATAATCTGGATGATTACGACGGTCGTAAGGATTATACCAGCCATTTTGTATCCTCCATGCTTTATAATAATGTCGGGCAATGTTATTCCATGCCTTTGCTCTATCTGATGATGTCCGAGCGAATGGGGTCGGAAGCATATCTCTCGTATGCTCCCAGGCACATGCTTATTAAAATAAAGGACGATAAAGGGGCATGGTATAATTTGGAATTGACTTGCCGCTCTATATTGAGCGATTACCATTATATGAACGGCAGCTACATCAAGAGTGAGGCAATCCGCAATGGACTGTATCTGGCGCCTGTCGGCAAGAAGGAAACAATTGCGATGATGATGGTGCAGTTAGGAAGGTATTTCCTTGTCAAGTACGGTTACGACCCTTTTATAATGAAGTGTGTGGAGCAGGGTGAACGATATGACCCGCGTAATGTTGATGCGAAAATCATTAAATCTGACTATCAGACGAAACTGACGCTGGAAATTGTCCGCCTGCTGAATGCGCCTCCTCCTGAAGTATTGAAAGAAACCTTTCCCGATGCTTATCAGCATTATGTGCGTATGCTTCAATTGTATAAGGAGATGGACGACAGCGGTTATGAAGAAATGCCGGTTGAAATCTATCAGAACTGGCTGAAACATGTAGCGAGCCTGAAAGAGAAAGAAAGGTTGAATCCCCAACCGGGGCTTCGGATGATAGTGAAATAATCATGTAAAGACGATAAATAGTATGAAGAAAGTATTACTTGTTGTATTGGGGATTGGGCTTTTGGCATTATCCGTATATGCCCAAAAGTCAGAAGGCAATCCTTTTGCCCGTTTAGGTTATCAGGCGGATGTGTACACATTTGGCGGAAATAAGGAATTTCATGACCAGGACGTGGTTGTGGTGATAGGTGATGTCCGTTATAATACAAAGACTAAGGAAGTCGTTGGTTTCGTGACGGATAGGGATACTCTGATTGAACTGCGACCGGAGCTGCAAAGCATGTCGATAGATCCACATGCTGAGAAGTATTATTCGGTAACGCCGTATGCGTATTGTATGAATAATCCGGTGAGATACGTTGACCCTGACGGCAGGGATGTGTGGGAAATGCAACAAGATGGGACTGTTAAATGGATTGAGGAAAGCAAAGAACACACTCTGTATGCTCTTAATAAGCAGGGAGAAAGGACAGGAGCTTCTATTACTATTACAGATCGAACGATTTTCGACCAACTTACAGAAAATAGAAACCCAAAAGATTATGATGGGAGTTATGCCATTAGTGATTCACACGAAGTTGGAGATGTGTTTCTGTTTGCAGCTAATAATTCAAATGTAGAATGGGGATTGGAAGGATATCAAGGAGAAGAAGGTAGGCAGTATGTACTTCGTACTCAACATGAAACAAGTTCAGTGTCTAGTAGGAACAATTCAAAAGAAGGATTGACAATTTCTAATCAATTCTTTGCTATGCATAGTCATCCAGGCCCAAATGGGACACTAGGTGGATCTGGCTATGGAGCTTTAATAAGTGGAGATAGAAGATTTGTTAGAAATAGATATTATGAAGCTAGAGAAAAAGGAGTTTCTCCACCTACATATTATGTTTTTCATAAAGAATCAAAAAAAATATATCAGTATAATCCACAACAATCGAGTATTTATATAAAAAAAGTAACCAACAATAATGGACTTCGTTTTATAGTTCCCAAACGATGAATATGAATAATAAATTCTCATTGCTAATAATGATGTTGATATTATGTAGTTGTAACAACAAAGATAGTCAACATAGGCAACAAGGTATGTTATTAAACAAGGATACAGTTACTAATATGTCTACCTCTCCTTTTGTGGAAGTAATAGAAAGGGGAGTAGAAGAATTCATAAGATATGTAGCAGAGTTGGAGTTGGGCACTCCTTTAAAAGAAAAGGTTTTTGCTCTTTACTTCTATAATAAAGACGGAGATACTTATGTAATGATGTTCGCTGCTCCTTATTATATGAAAGAAATGATTAAGGGTTATACGTATATTGATGGATGTACATTTGTCTATTATGGCGAAGAAAGTGTTGGAGATAAATATATTGATAAGAACAAATTATTGCCTTATCATGACACCTTGCCTGGTTTTTCAGATTATGACGAGCTTCCGGTAGGTCATTATGATTCTTATGGCATAGAGTTCCAAATTGTAAATTCTGATAGCTTATTGATTGTCAGAAAAGGAATGTTATAGTGGAGTTAGATGTAATATATTTAGATATTGAATGTGCTTGTGGGAATAATTAGAATTATTATTATCTCTTTTTTATTCATTGCAGTGGTTTCTCTTTCAGTTTATCCGCAAGCCGCTTATTACAGAGAGCAGTTAAGGCTTGTAAATATGCTGAATGGTAGAGATTCGCTTGATTTGCAAACGGCTGTGTATGCGGTGGAAAATGCCTATTATAATGGAAACCTGAATAAAGACGTTTTTGATAAGCAGATTGACATATATGCCGAGTTCTCCAAAAGAATTCTTCTTTCCGGTGATGTCCGTTATGATGGAAAAGGAGATGAACAGTCGGCAATGACTCAATGCGCAGTTTTTGTTTTTATGACGGATACTATTCCTATGCAAGTAGGAGATACCGTTATCGGTCATCCGCCTTTTGAGTATAATTTTGATGATTATAGCGGAAGGGAAGATTGGAGTAACATGTTTGTATCCCGTATGATGGAAACAAGAAGGGGTAACTGTCATTCCATGCCCTTGCTCTATAAAATGATAATGGATAGACTGGGAGAAGAATGCTGGTTGGCTTTGGCTCCGAACCACATGTATATAAAAGCCCGGAATCAGCGTGCCGGTTGGTACAACATCGAACTGACCTGTGCCGATTTCCCCACGGATGCATGGCTGACAGCCTCCGGATATATCCATTTGGACGCCATACGGAATGGGGTTTATATGGATACTCTCTCTGTGAAGCAGTCCGTAGCATTGTGCCTTACGGATTTGGCTCAGGGTTATATGCATAAATATGGTATACGTGATGGTAGGTTTATAACGCAATGCTGTGATACGGTATTGACTTACTATCCTAACTATATCAATGCCTGGTTATTGAAGGCGCATGTTATGAGTCAGTTATACCAAAAGGAAGAAAAGCAGGAACTTAAGCAGGAGATGGATAAAGTCTATACAAGGATACACGAGTTAGGATATCGGAAAATGCCTCAGGAAATGTATTTGAGCTGGTTGTATTCTTTGAATGAATATAGTAACGAGTATCGGATAAAGAAAATTGTTAGTTTTAACTATGGGGATAGACACAAAACTATTAGTAAAGAATAATGAGATACATCAATACAATAACCTGGATTGCCACCCTGCTCTGCTACCTGCATGGGCAGGGTTCGGCTTTCGCACAAAACGACATAAACCAATACAATTACCTGCGTCTCGGCATCCGCAACGGATTGTGCGATAACTCCATCCGGGCTATACACAAAGACAAAAACTCATTCATGTGGTTCGGCACTTCCAACGGACTCGACCGCTACGACGGCTACGAACTGAAACATTACTCCACCGCCCCAAGGCAGCCTTACCTCTTTATTGAAAGCAACTACATAAACGATATTGATGAAGACAACGACAACCATCTGTGGGTGGCATCCGAATCGGGCATCATGAGCATAAACCTGCTTTATGAGAATACGAATCTCTATAAAGAATACTCCGGAGCAAACAGCAACGTACTCCACACCCCCGTTCAGGCAATACTCGTCGATAATTCAGGCAACCTGTGGATAGGCAAAAGCAACGGACTGTATCTTGCCAGCTTCAACGGAGAAAGGCAAATCCAAGATATCCGGCTATTGAAAAACGATGTAGACATCAAAACCATCACAAAGCATGGCAACGACATCTGGGCGGGAGGCGATAAATGCCTGCTGCGATTCACCTCTTCCGGCAACCGGCACTACAGCAACACGCCGGTTACCATAAAGCTCGACTATCCGCAGCTTGCCTTCAACTGCCTGTTCTCTTACGGCGATTACCTGTGGATAGGTACGCAAAACGGTTTGTACAGTTACAACACGTTGAACCAGACCTGTACGCCCTACCGGCACAACCCGGGCGATGCGAACAGCATTTCCTCTGATTTCATCACCGACATCGGCAAGAATTCATCCGGCGACATCATCATTGGTACCCGGAACGGCGTGAATATCTACCAACGGAACGACCGCTTCGTAGCCTTCAGCAAGGGCAATCACCCACAGTCGCTGAACGACAACATCATCAACCGCATATTTGTTGATGAGAATGACAATATCTGGGCGGGAGCAGACTTCGGAGGAATTAATATCATGTCTCCGCAACGCATTACCTTTACCTACGCACTGCAAGGACACGAGCAGGGAACTCCGAATATCATCAGTACCGTATTTGAAGACAAAGAAGGAAATATCCTTGCCGGCATTGTGGATGGAGGATTGGCGATTAAAAGAAAAGGAAGCCGGTCTTTCTCTTTCTACAAGCACAATCCGGCAAACCCGCACTCGCTGGCGCATAACAATATATCGGATATTATACAGGACTTCCACGGCGACTACTGGATATCGACCATCGGCGGAGGACTGGACAAGCTGGCAAGAAACAACCTCTCCGCCCCGGTCTTTGAACATTACAACAACCTTAACTCCGCCCTGCCGTCCAACGACATTTACGACATAGCACTGGACTCGGTGAGGAACGCGCTGTGGATATGCAACAGCAGCCATATCAATACACTCGACTTCTCGACCGGCGTTATCAACCGGCTGAAATACTATACACAGTCCAAAGAGCCTGTACATAACATGAGTACCATCTTCATCGACTCGCGCTCCAGACTGTGGGTGGGCGGCAACGGTGTTTATATCATCGACCTGGAAGACGGAAGAAACAACTACGAATGCATATACTACCAGTACAAGCTGGATAATCCCGGAAGCAAAATCAATGAGAAGATAACCTGCATATTCGAAACCCGGAAGGGAGAGATTTATCTGGGAAGCCTCGGGAATGGCATTTACCTGGTAGAAGACGGAAGAAGCGCCGGGGAATACAATTTCAGGAATTACGCCGTGCGCAGCGGACTGTCGGACACCAGCATCTCGAACATACTGGACGATGAGAACGGGAACCTCTGGATAAGCACGCTAAGAGGCATTTACTTCTTCGACGTCGTCACCAGGCGAGCATTCAAGTTTGATGAAGGAGACGGACTGCTGGTGCCCCAGTTCTACAAGCGGTCGGGGTGCAAGACGGCGGATTACAATATGCTGTTGGGCACTATCGACGGGCTTGTCACGTTCAGCCCCTTAGTCAGCCTGCCCAAGCAGGAGCAACGCACAGTAACCCTCACCGGCGCCGTCTGC
This sequence comes from Bacteroides sp. UBA939, assembly GCF_002293435.1. Lineage (GTDB taxonomy): Bacteria > Bacteroidota > Bacteroidia > Bacteroidales > Bacteroidaceae > Bacteroides. Next base: position 10,483 of record NZ_DBDF01000222.1, read on the forward strand.
GACGGAAGGCAACTGACTCCCTATCTGGATAGCGACAATCTGCCGGAAAGCATATCAACTGCCGGAGAACTGCACCTGTATCCGCCACAGAATTCGTTTGAAATAAACTTCAGTTGTCTGGACTACCTCGAACAGGAGAAGGTATTCTACTCGTACCGCATACTCGAACTGAAGGAGAACAGGAACGTGGGACTCATGAAAAGAAATGCCAAATATACCAACCTCTCGCCCGGCAGGTACACGCTGGAGATACAGTGCACTAACCACGACAATACGTGGTCTACGGAATTTACCACCCTTAGCATCATTGTACATCCGCCTTTCTATAAAACAACGTGGTTCTATTCGCTGATGGCTGTCCTGGTAGTATCTATCCTGATTTACATTATCTATTCGTATAATGCCAGACAGAAGCACATACAGAAGCTACTGAAGGAGAAGATAGAAGCCATGTCGCAACAGATGGAGGCCATCAACAAAGAGAAGCTTTCGTACTTCACCAACCTTACGCATGAATTCAAGACTCCGCTCACCCTGATACAGGGGCCGGCAAGCCAGCTTGTGAACCGGGTTACCGACCCCGAAGAGAAGGAAGACTTGCAAATCATTAACCGCAATGCGCAGTACCTGCTTTCGTTAGTGAACCAGCTTATCGACCTGCGGAAGATAGATACCAAGAACCTGACTCTCAGCTTTACCCGCTTCAACTTCAGCAAGCTGCTGAACACTACCCTGACGGACTTCTCCAGTCTGATGAAGGAGCGGGATATCCGGTTCGAGAAGATATACCGCCTGAAGAGTGATCATATTTATTCGGATAAGGAGAACCTGCATAAAATACTGTTTAACCTGCTGTCGAATGCAATTAAGCATACGCCGGACAAAGGGAGAATCACGGTACATGCCAGTCAGTTTACCGACAAGTCGAAGAGGCTTATACAATTCATCTCCGTTGCCAACAGCGGCAGTACCATTGCGCCTGAGGAGGTGGACAAGATATTCAACCGCTTCTACCGGATTCCCGACCAGAATAAATACACGAGTTACGGGCAAAGCAGTACGGGCATCGGTCTGCATATAGTGAAAGAGATTACTACGCTGCTGGGCGGGACAATAAAGGTGAAGAGTTCGGAGGGCGCAGGGGTGTCTTTCAGACTGTACTTCCCCATAGCGCTGGCGGGTGAAGTGGAGAATGGGGTTCATGGAGTGGGAAATGGAGTTCATGAAGTGGAGAATGAGGTTCATGAAGAATACAGTAAGCCTGTGCAGGTAGAGGACAAGATAGAACTTTTCATCCCCGTTGACAATACCAAACCTACGCTGCTGCTGGTAGAAGATAATCCGGACATGCGCCACTACATCAGGGATATGCTGAAAGGGAAATACAACATTGCTGAGGCTAACAACGGTGAACAGGGTTACAGGATGGCGCAAAACGTGATGCCCGACTTCATTGTATCTGACTTGATGATGCCTGTGTGCGACGGAGCCGACTTCTGCAAAAGGATACGTGAAGACAAGCTCTTATGTCATATTCCGTTCCTGTTGCTTACGGCAAATTCGAGTGAGAATGCCCGGATAGAAAGTTATGAGAATGGTGTGGACGGGTATATCACGAAGCCTTTCGAGCAGTCTGTCCTGTTGGCTAATATAGACTCTATATTGAAGAACAGGGACTTGCGCCAAAAGAAGTTCGTAGAACAGGACTTAGACCCTATTCTACTGGAAGTGGGGCAACCGGACCAGCAATTCATGAATGATGTGATGGATATACTGGAGAAGAATTATGCGAATCCGGATTTCGGCGTGAAGGAGCTGACGGATAAACTGAATATCAGCTATACGGTTATTTACAAGAAGTTCATTTCGCTCACCGGCCTGCCTCCGGTACGCTTCATCCAACTATACCGGTTGCAGATTGCAAAGAAGATACTGGAGAACAGTACGAACAATGTTATTGTATCCGAGATTGCTTACCGGGTGGGGTTCAATGATCCCAAGTATTTTACTCGCTGCTTTGTGAGGCAGTATAGGAGGACGCCGAGTTCGTTCTTTAAGTAATGCCTTAATTCCGTAACGAGAGGTATCAACGTTTAAAGAAGAGAACGAGGCGGTAAAGGTGTTCCGCCTTGCTTTGTCGGAGAATGTGGCGAAAGTGATTCAGCAGAATCTCTAATTTCATTTATAATGTACGCGCGCGCACGTGTGTGCGCACGCATACCCAGAGTTTTTATATCCTACCCTCACGCCCTCACTCTTTCTCTTGTATCCCTTTGTTCATCGGCGTTTGAACAGGTGAGGGTAAGGGTGAGAGTAGAGTGAGGGTAGAAGTTACCCTCACTCTGTTTATTGCCTGCAATTTGGTTGTAACACGCTGATATACAGTGTTTAAACGGGATATATGTGGTTCTTGGACGGGATATAGATGGTGCGCGCACCATCTATATCCCGTGTTTTCACCATCTATATCCCGTTCGCGAACCGCATATAGGCGGTGTAAGTGCCATCTATATGTGGTGAAAACACGGATTTACAAAGGGATAATACCTGGGTTGCATTGTTCATATTGCAAGCTAATGCCTCGAAATTCATCTCACGGGATGAAAAAATCCATCCCATGGGATGAAAAAATCCGTCTCGTGAGACTGTGAAATCCGTCTCATGGGACGGATTTATACTCACCAAGTGGTGGCAAACAGATGATTCAGAAGAGATCCGCTCCGTATCTTGTCCGTGTCAAAGCCTTAGCTGCTCCGTATAAGGGTACCTTTATACGGAGCAGGTAGGGAGCAGACGCGGCTTTGACACGGTTTTGGTACGGCGAAGACAATGCGCGTAAGTGACTGAGACACAATTATTAGCAAGAAAAATCTTACATTTCCCCCAAAAAGCACGACCAATTATTGCAATTCTTCAGAAATTATTTTTATATTTGTAACGTTGTCTGGAAAATCAAGTCTAATACTATTGCTTTACTTTATCCAACAGCGTATCACTGGAAAACCGGACATTGTTTGACAAACGAATCTTATACTAATTATAACCTTATAGAAAAGAACGACCATGAGACTGAAATTTTGCTACATCCTTCTTCTGTTCCTGATTCCCCTTGAAGCATTCCCCCAGCCCAACGTTCCGGGTACCCGCACATACCTGCCCGATATTCCGACTGCCGCCGAGCTGTTCAAATACGTGTCGCACCCCGTAAGCCACAGCACGGGCTTGGTTGATATCACAATCCCGATTTACGAAATAAAGGTTGGAGACGTCACCCTGCCAATATACCTGAAATACCACAGCTCGGGGATTAAAGTGACGGAAGCCCCCAGCTGGGTGGGAGCCGGGTGGACGCTTGTGGCCGAGCCCGTCATCTCCCGGTCGGCAGAAGGCTCGCCAGACGAGCAGTACTTCGGAAGGCAGCAGCCGGCGCAGCCCAACGCGATGTCCATCATGGATCTCCAGTCGTGGTATGATTACCACAACTATGATTTCGCCCCCGACAACTTCTATTACCGACTGCCGGACAAAAGCGGTGGGTTTTATTACCCGAGGAATGTATGGCCCAACAGCCAGAGTCAGCGGACGCCGGTGATTCATCCGTACGAACCGCTGACGGTGAAGGAAATAGCGACCTCGTCCCAGGGGGTGATCAGCGGATTTGAAATTACCGACGAGAAGGGGATGACATACCTGTTTGACGGGGTATTTGAGCATATACAGTCCGGTTCCAAAGGCAGCCGCAGCGCTTGGAAGTGCACATCTATCAAGTCTAGGAGCATGAACCGGACACTGATCAATTTTACTTACGAATCCGTATCCGACAGGCGGTCACGCATCATTCATGACGCCGGCGAAGTGGAATTCATGCAGAACGAGGTCGACACGCACCAATCACTACCGGGCATCAGCCTCTCCGGCTATACGAGCAGCCTTATGTCCCAAGGCGTGGTGTCCAACCTGGGACAGGAACAGGCTTATTATTATACAATAACTAAATCCAAAATACCGTACGAGGATTCCTACGTAAATGCCGTGCAAATCCCCTATTACGAAGTCCCTATGATGTCGACGCCAGTTTACCAGATTTCGGAGAAAAGGCTGTCGACAATTAACTGGGGAAACGGTAATTACATCCGTTTTACGTCCACAAAGCCCTCCAACTTCACGAATCCCGTCATTTCCAAGATTGAAGTCTATGTGGGAGGGAAAATCATCCGTACAGTAGACTTGGATTACTCGCTTTTGGGGGGCGGGAGAGATTTGTTTATTCTTAATAATTTGGTTGTCAAGGGAAGCGATTCGGCGGCTGTTGAAAGATATAAATTTAATTACTTCAATCCAGAGTCTTTTCCAACAACATCTTACCGGAATTTTGACTATTGGGGTTACAAGAGCGGGAATGCCCCCACAAACATAAACAGTGTCCCCTTTCAGACGATTACGATAAAAGCGCCTCTTTTCGAGGACTGGAACAATAAGCAGATTACTTTAGGGGTAGGGCGCGCTGCCTATTTCAACGATGCGCTTACGGGCACGTTATCCTCGATTGTCTACCCCACAGGCGGGAAGACCTGCTTCACATACGAGTTTCACAGGTTTAAAGACCCTGTGCTTCAGAGTTCGATAAGGGGTATAAATGAGGGAGCCGGCCTCCGGATCAAGAAGGTAGAGGACTACGTGAAGGAAACCGACCAGGTTCCCGTGCTCATACGTAGCTACAAGTACGGGGAAGGGGAAAATGGACTGGGGTTCTGCTATGACTTCCCATATATAGAAAGGTTCAGGAGCCAAAGCGAACGCTGGTATTATGGCAGTAATGGATCTTTTAAAACAAGCTTGGTTTGGTCGCTTTCCCACAGCCCGCTGCCCCATACGAGCGGCAGTCCCATTTCCGCGCCCGTGGCATACAACTACGTGACCGAATACACAGGTGATAGTCTGAAAACCGTTTACAAGTTTAATTACTCAGAGAACACATTCCGGAGTATGGTTCCCCAGGACGCCACCCATCCCGGCTTTTGGGATCACAGGAATGACTGGGCTTCGGGACAGAAACTGGAGGAGATACATTTCAACAAAACCGGTGGAACCTATACGCCCGTCTTGAGCAGGGAATACAGGTACGCCAACTTTATGGAAAGGACGGACGTGACGTATGACGTGTTCAAAGCTGTCCAGAGGATAGGGCAATACAATAGCTGGGAAATACTGCATTCAGATTACTTAATCCTGCAAAGCCCCATCTATTCGGGATGTTCCCGCCTGGTAGAAACCCGGGAAACAACGCACGACGGGAACAGGACAGCGGTGGTTACGACCACAAACACATACAACGCCACGAAGAAGCACATGTATCCTTCCAAAACGACCGTAATTCAAAGCAACGGTTCCGTCATGGAAAACGAGTACAAATATCCCGAAGACCTGGCGCTTAGCGGTGACGCGGAAACGGGGAGAAGCAAGCTTGTGGAACTGGGGGCGTACGGCGTCCTGCTGGAGGAAAACAGGAAAGTGGACGGGAGCTATGTCAGTTCGGCGGGATACGACTATAAGCTGTTCCGTAATCCTAACTTCCCGCACCTGTGGAATGTCAACTCGGGGGAATCTCCCCAGACGCGGGAAAAGCGCGCCACGTTCATGGACTATACCAATTCCGGATTGCCCCTGTGCATAAGGCAAGACGAAGCGACGAACGTGATATACGTATGGGCAAATTACGGGAACAACATGATAGCGGAGGTAAAGAATATGGATTTGTCGGCTTTCCTCGCATCGGTGCCGCACAGTATGCTGGACGGACTTTTCGCCACCCACTGTACGGACAGTCATAGCATATATGCGATTCTCAATAATATAAGGAGCAACCCATCCATACATGTCACATCATACATTTATGGGACTTCATCGGAACTGCTAAAAGTCATCGACCCTTCGGGTAGGGCAGTTTCCTATGAATATGACAATCTGAACCGGCTCAAGTTGGCGAGGAATCAGGAAGGTGAAATCATTGAAAGATATGATTACAATTACAGGAACAGGTAAGCGAGGGAATCTATCCGGAAGGAGAATTCCGGTAAAGTAGTTGAAACGAATATCCATAAACTTGAAAACGAATAAAGACTGAATATCATGAAACGAAATATATATCTTATTGTATTGCTTACGTTGGTTGCCCAGTTCCTTCAGGCGCAACGACTCCCTCCAATCATCGATCCTCCGAAAATAATGGATCCGCTTGTCCCGCTGACAACCGATCCGCTGGGAATATTACCCTCCAATCAGGATTACCAGACCAGCCGTAGCCGTCAAATTACCGGTCTTCCCCGGAATATTGTGTTCTCCTTTGAGCTGCTTTCGGAATCGGAAGTGACCATTTCAGCAACCGGAAACAGTACCGGCTATACAGTTGAAATTTACGATTTTCGTTCCGGGCAAGTACCGCTTATATATGGGTCTTATTCGAACGGTTCAAATACCTCCGGGACTCTAACCGAAGTTTTGCGACCGGGACAATACGTAGCCTGCGCCATAGTCGGTACAAATTCACTCCTAACGAGTGTATTGACCAGTAATCCAACCGGAAATTCCGTAGCGGACGACGGCATGATATCCGGACAAGAGAATTACATCCGAACCCGCACCTATACTAACGCTGCCGGTACCAAATACCTGGATAACATCCGGTACTTCGACGGCCTTGGCCGCCCGGAGCAGACCGTGCAGCGGAAGGTTACCCCTGAAGGCAAAGACCTCGTGACATTGCAAGAGTACGATGCGGGCGGGCGGGCGTCAAACTCCTGGTTACCCGGCACATCTGCCGGAAACGGGGCTTACGTCAGTCCAGAAACGGTAAAGACGGCGGCAAAGACGCTGAACAGCGACCAGAATCCTTACTCCCGCCCCGTGTACGAGGTCTCCCCTCTGAACCGCGTGCTGGAACAGTACGGCCCCGGCGCCGCCTGGCAAAATAGTTCACGCGGGGTAAAGAGCAGTTTCTCAGTCAACATATCCGGAAACGACACCCTGAACTGCGTGCTCTACAAGGTTTCAAACACTACCGTCACCACCGATACGCTGGTAACCGTAACACGCCAAGGATATTATCCCACCGGCTCGCTCTACGTCACCCGCACCGCCGACGAGGATGGCAATGCCTCTTTCGAGTTTACCGACAAGTCGGGGCAGGTGTTGCTCACCCGGCAGGTTGTGCGCAGCGGAAGCACAAAAATTCTCCACGACACCTATTATATATATGATAATTACGGCAACCAGACCGCCGTCCTTCCCCCGCTTGCCTCGGACGCCTTGAAGGGCAGCACGACGGCTTCCTGGACGAACGCCAACTCCGTCGTCCTGCGCAACTACGCCTACCTGTACATGCACGACAAGCGTAACCGCTGCAAGGCCAAACGGATGCCGGGAGGCGACTGGACGTACTACATATATGACAGGGCCGACCAACTCATCTTCTCCCAGGACGGCGAGCAGCGCAAGAAATCTCCGAAGGAATGGACATTCTCCATACCCGACGCGTTTGGACGTGTCTGTATAACAGGAATCTGTACCAACAATTATACCAGCACATTGGCGGTCACGCCCCCGTTAAACAATATCGTGGTCAAAGCCACCCGGAACAATACGACGGGTACTTACAAGGGATATACTATCTCGGGCGTTACACCGACAAACCCCGCCGTACTCTCTGTGAACTACTACGACGATTATGACTTCCTGGGGATGAACAATATTCCCGCCAACACGGACGAAAGGGCGAAATACACGATCGAATCCGGTTACGGCACTTGGTATGGAACAGATTACACCACCGCCAACAAGGTAAAGAACAAGGACATGCTGACTGGTACACTGACCGCCCGCCTTTCCCCCAACGGGACAATACTTTCCGCCGCCAACGACTTGTACTGCGTGATGTACTATGATTCGAAAGGCAGACTGGTTCAGTCCAAATACAACAACCACCTTGCCGGCGGTACCGAAAAGGAATACTTCGCCTACAACTTCACCGGGCAGATACTCAAACGGAAACATGTACACGCAGCTACGGGTAAGACCACCCAGACGGAAGTCTACACATACGCCTATGACGATGCCGGACGGCTTACAAACGTGAAACATAAATTGAACGCAGGCAGTGAAGTAACCCTTACTGCTAATACTTACGATGAACTTGGTCGCCTGAAGACCACCCAACAAAACGGACAGGCATCTTTGAAAAGTACCTATACTTACAATGTCCGCTCCTGGATGAAGTCAATCTCTTCCACCCTGTTTACCCAGACACTGTATTACAACGACGCTTACGGCAGCAACACGCCCCGGTACAACGGCAACATCTCCGCCATGAGTTGGAAGCTCTCCAACGAGAGCAAGACCAGGGGATACCGATTCACGTACGACAACCTCTCCCGGTTGACCGCCGCGGGTTACCTGGAAAACGGGACGGCGAACAGTAATTTCAATACCACATACACCTACGACAAACACGGTAACATGACCAACCTGATGCGCCGTGGCAATACCGGTACCTCAACCTACGGCATTATCGACAACCTGACGATGACTTATGCGGGCAACCAGCTCATAAAAGTTGAAGATTCGGGAGCGAGCGTTAGTTTATCCGCTTCAATGGATTTCAAGAATGGTTCCAATACCGCCCGTGAATACTATTACAACCGGAACGGCAACCTGACGAAAGATGTCAATAAAGGTATCAGTAGTATTGCATATAACATCCTGAACCTGCCGGGCACTATTGTTATGCCCACCTCCCCCGGTTCCACGAGTACTTCTTCCAATCTTTATACGTACGCCGCCGACGGAGAAAAATTGAGCACGAGCATCAGCGGAAAGACCACAGATTACTGCGGTAGCTTAATCTATGAGAACGGAACGCTGAAACGTATCCTCATTGAGAGCGGTTACATCGAGAACGGCGTGTACTACTTCTACCTAAAAGATCACTTGGGCAACAATCGCGTGGTAGCCAATGCAAGTGGAACAATCGTCCAAAGTAACCACTATTACCCTTATGGTATGTCTTTCGCAGAAGGTACACAAACTTCGTCACAGCCTTTCAAGTTCGGAGGAAAGGAACTGGATACGCAGAAGGGACTGAATTGGTATGACTTCGAGAAGAGACAAATGGATCCGGTACTTGACTTTTTCCCAACGCCAGATCCATTGATGGAGAGTTATTATGCAATTAGTCCGTATGTGTACTGTAAAAACAATCCAATAATTTATATAGATCCAACAGGTGCTTTCTCGACAAAATTTGGAGCATGGCTCTATAAACTATTTCATGGAGGAGGCCAAATATTGAAAGATAAAGGCGGAGAATATTTTGTAAGTAAACAGGTTGAACATACTGGTAATGAAGCTGGAATTACTGTAAAGCGGACGTTTGACTGGGAGGAGCGAAGTACAGGTAAAAATTTGATCCTTCAGAGGCAATGGAAGGCATACCTTGCTGATATTGAATTTCAAGAAACTGTGGAAAGACTTGGATTTGAATATATTAGGGTAGAGAGCCGAAGTGATGCAATTGCTGGAATGTTGCAGCCTATATCACTTACAATTATGCCAAATCCACTCCTTAAATCTGGAACTGCATTGACAAATGTGACTCGCGGAAGAAATGCGGCGAATAGAGGATTGATATTTAATAGTGATGTTTTGGCAAAATTCACACAACACGCTTTTGCTGGTGGTCGCCATGCAGATTTAGGCTTACCAATAAATACAATGGCTTCAAAAGGACTTCGTTTAGTAGAACAAAATATGTCATTATTAAAAGTAGGAGACAACACTTTAGTTGGCAGTATCAATGGAATACAAAAGTCATTTAAAGCATTTGTCCAAAATGGAAAAATTATGTCAGTAAATATGTATCCAGGAGTTTCCGGTAGAGCAACTCAAGGAACAGTCATAAATTATGGGAATATAACATGGTAAAGGAAAATCAAAATATAGAGTTTCTAAGTCATGAAGACTTTAAACATTATAAAACATTTCATTTAATCAATTGTATAATTAACTCTATTGACTTAATTGGGGCATTTGAGTTAAATGTTTGTTTGACTATAGAAAATTGCATCATTAGTAATTTAAAAATTCATTCTTGTTGGTTTGTAAACGGATTAGTATTAAAAAAATGTATCATCAAGAATTATATTGACTATCAGATGGGTGGACATAACTTAAATCCTATAATTCTCGAAGGAAATATATTTATGGATTTCTTTAATTTTTTTGATTGCCAATTTGAGAGTTGTATTGAGTTGAAAAATAATATTTTTATCAAAGGTACAAATCTTTTAGGTAATAAGGGAGAAGGGTTTGAGAATAGTTTTGCTGAAGGATGGCTTGCAGAAAATAATATTGGTAAAATTGATGTAAATGAAATAGAAGCACAATAGTTTCTTTAGGTGTATTAGTTCGCCCAATGAATGATGAGGGGTATCTGTCAAAGTATAAACTAATTATGAACATCTACTTATACTTGTCTTTATCTCATCCGGAAGCGAGAAGTTTTCACCATGAGGCCTCAACAGTCAAGCATTCTGTTTTCTCAGATTTGATGTTCGCCATTTCTTTAAATGACTTTGCAAAGGTATGGCAGGCAGATAACGCATTGTTGCTTTAGTAGTGTTTGAGTTGCATTATTGGTAAAAAGAGGCTTTAAAACCTATCATTAACGTAGTTCGATATAATTTTAGGTAAGAATGATGCGGTCAGTCCTCCTATTTCCCTTGCTGTATAACCGTAACATAAGCCATCGGCGGCAGATCTACAGTCAATGTACCATCCGCATGGATCATAGCGTTCGTTTTCTCCATACATTTCTCTGCATCCGTGACATATACTATGGGCAAAGCACCGGGAGGGATGCCTTTCACTATCGCTTGCCGGGCTGCGCCATTATTGACAATGTGTACTGCATATTGATGGGTAGCTGCCGACCCGAATGCAGCGCAGTTTACATTCTCATTACTACTGGTCAGCGGAAAAGCAAATAGATTGGCTGGTGTGGAAGCCAGTTGTTTCATCATCCAAAACCGGCGCGTAGGCTGCATGGGGCCAGTCGAACCGTAGATACCGTCTCCCCAAAGGAGTGAATAATCGGCTGTAAGCTGCCATTGCAAGATACTAAGTGGCTGGCAGATAGCGGCAATACGGGTGTATAAATTAATCTCATAGAGTGCAAATGTTTCTTCGAGGAAAATCTGTGGATAACGGTGAGCCGCTGCATCCGTACTTCCTTCGCCCACAATGAGAGGCACATTGAGCGTACGTGACACGGCAGCCCACTTCTCTAAGGTCTCCTTATCGCACCCCCGCCAAGAGTGAAACGAGACGGCTGCTATATAGGGATGTGTCTCTTTATCGTTCACGGCAGGAGCTACAAAATCGTACGTAGTGGCATCCGAATTATCCCCCAGGAGTATTTTGGTAGCAAGTCCGCGGGAAGCCAGACAAGCACCGAGTTCTTTGATGAAGCGGGCATGTTCCTCTGCACTGAACAGTACATCAATACCTATATCGGACTCATTAAACGAGAATGCCCAAGCTTCTACACCACAGTATTCTTTCAAATAAACAAGGTAATCAGCGAGTGAGCGATAGATTTGTTGCTTCTTACTATTGTCCATTTTGAGACCAGCCACCCCTCCTCTGCCGCGCTTCTGGCCAGGCTGAAGTGCCCATTGCGGAGGAAACCATGCACTGACAATAACGGGCATACCCTGTGCGGCGAGGCGTTTTGCCATCTGCATCGAAGCATCGACACGTGCATCCAGCTTACCTGATTTAGCCTTAGCTATGGGGTCAACACGTTCTACAGGCTGCCACGACCGCCAAGGCATTTCGACCCGTCCAAATGCCACGCGTATATTCTCAAGGCAATAGTCTATGACTTTCGGATCGTGAGGACTTTGCAGACGGAAATTCCCACCAAATCCCATAAAGAGACGTCCGGGACTGCTCTTATCGACTTCCACCGTTACAGTCTCATGATCGATAGTGCCATCGGTTTTAATAGTGAAAGCAAGTTTGCCCTGTTGCCCTTTACGCAGATTGCCATCCATCAGCTGAATGTACAGGATAGTATTGCCCGTACGTTCATCTCTACGCACAAATGATTTCACGGAATTCCGGAATCCCAGCTTGATACTCCGATGGTCGGTACGTATACTGATGTTTTTTCCGCCACGAACGATCTTTGCATCCGCATATTGTTCCTTGGGTAAATCGAAACAGTAATAAACACCTTCGACCTGACGAGTGGAATCCGAACTGAAAGCCAGCTCAACAGATGCTTCACCTCGCGCCACATCAGTGACTTTTTCTCCATACCGCACCCCTAACGCACCGCTTTCCACAATAGCCTTACCAGCCTCGCGACGGAAGGTAGTTTGTGTCCGCTCGCGTCCGGAAGCAAACACAGATGTCCAGTTCTTTTCAACAATGCGAAAAGAAGTTTCAAACTCGATGAGTTGTCCGTCCATCCGGATACCTGTCAGATTTCCCCAAGCCATTACCTCTGTTTGAGCAAGACATGAGAAAGCGGTCAGGAAAGAAGCGCAAAAAAACAAGATCGTTTTCATTGTTCTCATAATATAAAAAGACTAATGTTTCGCAGGTTCTCTGTATATTACCAGAGTATCTCTATTCTCCTCCTGGGAGGAGGAGAATAGAGATACATTTGATTATCAATAATATAAAAGGCATGCGAAAGTTTAATAAAAAGATAATAAAACAGACGTAATTTTTATAGCCGAATAATGTTGTTTTAGCGTTTGTTTTTTTTCACCTGTTCGGAGAGTCGATACAACAGTACGTCGTGCCCGGGAATAGTTACCTGCTTGATTTTCTTAGTGTTTCCTTCGACAGATTTCTTTGTATCTTTGGTCCAGAGATTGCGGACAGTGTATACTTTCTTATCAAAGTCTGTTGAGAGTTTAGACACTTCTTCATCGGTAAAGTTAAACTTCTGCCAGTCGATGGTATACGTCTTCGGCTCAGTGGTACGGTTCAGAATGCAGAACGCCCAGTCACCTCCGGCAAGGGGTTTGAACCAGAATTCCAGTCCGTCTTCGGCCTTGAGTTTCAGACCTTGCACGCCGAGTTTGTCCTGATCGATGGCGATGGCTTCCTTATTCAGTATGATATCTTTGGTCTCTTGTGACATATTACGCAGGTCGTTGCCCAGGATGAGGGGAGCAGCGAGCATACACCATAAAGTGAAGTGTGCGCGGTCTTCGCCAACTGTCTGTCCGTTGCCCACTTCCAGCATGTCGGGGTCGTTCCAGTGGCCCGGGCCGGCATATTTGCGAAGGCCTTCCTGCATATCGAGTATCTGGAGCACGCCGTAAGCAGCAAATCCCGGATGCTGGTCAATGCAGTCGAAACAGTTGTAGATGTCGCCCGTGGTACGCCAGGAGTGTCCTGTCTCAGCTGCCCATTTCCAGGGTTTGGAGGTTCCCCACTCGCACATACTGAAGTAGATGGGACGTCCGGCGGCGCGCAGGGCATCACGCATCAGGTTGTAAGCACCTACGGGGTTGATATCTTCCGATTCGCACCAGTCATATTTCAGGTAGTCTATTCCCCAGCGGGCGTATTGCAGGGCGTCCTGGTATTCATGCCCGAAACTGCCGGGACGTCCACCGCAAGTTTTCCGTCCTGCGTCGGAGTAGATGCCGAGTTTCAGGCCGCGGGCATGTACGTAGTCGGCCAGGGCTTTGATACCGGAAGGAAATTTCACCGGATCGGCCTGGATGAAACCGAGGCTGTCGCGCTCTCCGTGCCAGCAGTCGTCTAGGTTCAAGTAGATGTAACCGGCATCACGCAACCCGGTTTCCACCATCTGGTCGGCAATACCTTTAATAATGTTTTCGTCGATGTTGCAGGCGAACTTGTTCCAGCTGTTCCATCCCATGGCGGGAGTGTCCGCCAAGCCTTCAAACTTCTGTGCCTGTACGGGGGTGATGTTTGTCAGCAGAACTATCAGTGCAGTCAATAATAAAGTTTGTTTTTTCATGGTATACTTATTTAGTAGATTTATAAATGCAAAAATACGGGATACCGGCGAGCTTTTCCGATACAATTATAACAGAAAGCCGTACTTATCTTCTTTTAGCCTGCATTATTCATACTGTAGTTAAAGGAGTTATCACTTCGTTAGGAGTTAAGGAGTTAAAGCCGATACTCCGTGAATCATATAACATGAGTATCGGCTTTAACTCCTAAGCCAACTTGTTGGCTGATAACTCCTTTAACCCACATTGCATTAGTAC
>NZ_DBDF01000063.1 GCF_002293435.1 Bacteroides sp. UBA939
GGTTACTTCACGGGAGGATGCTTCTGCGCCTGTCAAAAGAAGGCAGACGAGCAGAAGGATGCGGGATAGGGGGTGCATAGGATATAGATGTTTCATAAGATTATAAGAGTAAGTAGTAAGTAGAAAGTAGAAAGTAGTAAGTAGTAAGTAGTAAGTAGATAGTAGTTGGTAGATAGTAGTTAGTAGGATAGTAGATAGTAGATAGTAGTTAGCAGAAACGCTCCGCTTGCTATATTCCGTATACAGACATTTCTACTTACTACTTACTACTTTCTACTTTCTACTTACTACTTACTACTTTCTCCCTATCAATTAAGTTAACGCTTCTCTATACTTATTACTATTATTACTTTTTTTCTCCGAAACTTCCAGTTTGATAACGAACGGTTCACCCGGCTGTTTTGCAGGAACAGACACATTGTATTCATTTCCGGCAGTTTCCACTACTTCCACTTTTTGATTACCGCTTAATGTTGCCGCTCCCTGAATTTGCAGGTTTCTCGGTGTCTTCACTACCAATTTCCCTGAATAAGGCACGTTGAATACTACCATATATATAGTATTACCTTTGCGGGTGTAATATCCCCAGTTTTGTTTGGGAAAACCTGCATAATCGCAACTATACACGCATTCTCCATTCTGTTTCATCCATTGCCCGATCTCTTCTGATAACGCCTTCTCTTCTTTACGGAAATCTCCATCGGCTTGCGGCCCGAAGTTCACCACCATATTTCCTCCCATAGAAACTGCATGGATAATGCGCTCAAGTACTTCCAGAGTTGTTTTTACATAACTGAGAGACCAATCTTTGTGATATCCCCATTGGTTTTCGGGTACAGTCATACATGCTTCCCAATCCCAACGGGTAACTTTCAAATCTGTTACCGGGTCAGGCAGACGGCGTTCATAACCGGACTCATAATCGCCCATCAAATGACCGTTACTATCGAAATGGCGTTTGCCGAAATCATCTGCGCGCAAACGGCTGTTTATGGTTACTCCGGGCAACATATCTTTCAACATTTTTTCTACATGAGCCGTCCACCAGCCATTCTTCTTGATGCTGGCATCCCATGTACCGTCAAACCAGAAATCCTTCACCGTAGGGTAGCGGGTAGCCAGTTCTTTCAACTGATTGTCCGTGAACGTAAGGAAACGGTTGAAAGCGATTTCGTCTTCTTCCGATTTAATTTCATACCGATAATCAGGATGACTCCAGTCCATCACTGAGAAATAGAAATGTACGTCTATCCCTTCATCATTATAGGCCTTTACCAGTTCTCCCAATATATCTTTCTTATGCGGGGTATTGGCTACGGTGTTTTCGGTGTACTTACTTGGCCACAGGCAAAAACCTTCATGATGCTTAGTCGTAATCTTCACGTATTTCACTCCCATTTGTTTTGCCATCTTTGCCCAAGCCTTTGCATTGAATTTCTCCGGATTCCATTGTTCCATCAGTTTCATCCATTCATCCGATGGTACTTTTGCCCAGGATTTCAACCATTCGGCAGCGCCCGAATATACTTTTCCTTTCCACTCTCCTCCGGGAATGGCGTAAAGTCCCCAGTGTATGAAAGTTCCCAAGCGGTTCTCACGGAATTTTAGCATTGCCGCATCCGAGCGTTTTCCTAAGCGGTCGGCCCCATATTTCAATGGAATTTCCAATTCGGCAGGTAGCGTTTTGGACTGATTTTGTGCGGAAATACCGATAGTGAATACTATCAGAAATACAAGAATTGATAAAAGTTTATTGTTCATGTTATGAATATTATTAATATTAGAAAAAGCTTTTGCAAAGGAAATCAATTACTGTCTCAAAGCTTTGTTCTATTTATCATTTGTTTTATCCAAATTCTACTTTGAACTGTTTTTATGCTTTGCAGCAAAGGATGTAGGCGTTTCACCAAATACTTTCTTAAACGAATTGGTAAAATACGCTTGGCTATCTATACCTATTTGCATCATCACTTCCCTCATCGTCATATTTTCCTCGATAATCAATTTAGCAGCTTTACGCAAACGACAATTCAGTACGAATTCTACAACTGATTTCCCTGTCAGACTTTTAACTTTCGCATAGAGCTTACTTCTGCTCATCAATAATTCCTCAGCTATCAAATTAACATTCATTTCCGACTGATCCATATTAGTCTCAATAAAAGTAATCAGCTTTTTAAGGAACTTGCTATCTTGTTCGTTAGAAGACAATTCGCTACTATCCGCATAATAGTTCTTAGCGTAATGCTCTTTTAATTGCTGTTGATTTCTGAAGATATTTCGAACGGACAAATTTAAATAAGTCAAATCAACCGGTTTCTCAAAATAAAGATCTGCTCCCGAATCAACCCCCTCAATCTTACTTTCAATACTGGTTTTAGCAGTCAACAAAATTACGGGGATATGTGAAGTATTCACGTCTCTTTTTATATCATTGCATAGAGAAACTCCATCCTTATTGGGCATCATAATGTCACTTATAATCAAATCAAAATCCACTTCTTCTATCAGTTTCAGTGCTTCAATCCCATCACTTGCCTGCATTACTTGGAATTCATTAGATAAAGATTCGGCAATCAATATTCTCAAATCATCATTGTCTTCGGTTATCAATATTTTCTTTTTATTCGAAGGTGAAAACTCGTCTTCTATATCAACAGAAACAATTTTTTCACCTGACGGTGGTACCGTTGTTTTCTGTACAATTTCTTTCCGTTTCATAAAATCGGCTTTACTGAAGATGCTACTGTCAAGAGGCAGACAAACAATCATATCCGTACCCATTTCTCTTTCACTATAAATGGTAATATTGCCTTTTTGCAGTAGTACCAGACTCTTTACGAGCGCTAACCCAATACCGGTACCCAAATGAGAATCCGCATTTACGGTATTCACTTTATAAAATCTTTCAAAGACACTGCTTATGGATTCACGCGATATACCCACTCCCGTATCGCTGACAGTGATGGAAAAAACATTATCCATGTTTTCGCCTATTCTATAACTGTTCTTATACTGGGATACAAATTCCCTTCCACACCTTGTTTCCAAAAGAATTTTGCCCTTGTCCGGCGTATATTTGAAAGCATTATTCAGTAGATTCATAACAATCTTCTCAATTATGTGCTTATCGGCATAAATATCCACAGGCAAAGTTTCATCGCATTTTATTTCGAAGTCGATATTCCGTTGTCCTGCATAGTCGATAAAATCATTGGCGATCTCTTTCACAAAACGATTAATATCCAGCGGTTGTAATTCCAATTTCATCATGCCGTTCTCTACCGTCCTGAAATCCATCAATTCATTTACCAGATTCAGTAGACGTTGTACATTGCCATTCAGAATCCGATAATAATACTCCTTTAAGCCTTCACACCTCAATTTATCTAAAGCGGCAAGAATCAGAGAAAGCGGGGTGCGGAAGTCATGCGATATATTGGTGAAGAAACGCAGTTGTGCCTGATGGATTTGTTCTTTCTTGTCTTTCTCTATATTTTCTTGATAAAGCAACATTTTTAGTTTTTTCTTTTCGGTAAAATGGCGGTAAATCAGATAAGCAATCCCTATCACAGTCAGTAGATAAAGAGTATAGGCGGGTAGGCTGAACCAGGGAGCGGTCTTTCTGACGATTTTTATCACTGTGGGGTTATCACTCCAGACGCCGTCATTATTGGCAGCATAGACTTCGAAGTAGTAAGTACCTGCCGGCACTTTCGAATACATAATGGTTCGTTGCTCTGCATTTGTAGTAATCCAAGAATCGCTGTATCCCTTTAAACGGAATTTGAATCGATTCTTCTCGGGAATATGGTAATTATCAGAGGAGAACTGGAAGCCAAAGTTTACTTGGTCATAGTCAAGAATAATGGTACTAAACGAGTCATTCTGCACAAAATTGGGATGAACTGACTCGTGATCGATGAAAAAATCGGAAATAATAGCTTTAGGCTTATAGTAGTTATAGGAAATTTTCCGGGGGTCAACAATAGTAAAGCCGTTTGTTCCTCCGAAATAGAGCAATCCATCTTCCCCTTTCATGGATGCCAACGGATAATAAACCTGCCCTTGAGTATTTTCTCTCTTATCGAACTCCATCAGACGATTGCGAGCTATGTTGTAACAAAACAGTCCGTTATCAGTTCCCATCCATACATTGCCGTCATCATAACAGATACTATAGATGGAATAGAGTTCCTGTTGTAATGCGTCTTTCACCGGAATAAAGCGGGAAGTATTGGTATCGAACTTAATCAGTCCGTTACCTATGGTACCAATCCAGATGTTGCCGGAAGCATCCAGACAGAAGGTAAACAAGCCTAAATACGCAGAGTCATTGGGGGTTATCTTTTCCACTACATGCGTCTTGATATCCATACGATAGAGCGCTTCATTAGTAATAGCCCATAATGTATTTTCTCCTTGCCGCATGATATCAAACAGATAGGCATATGTTACACTCGTACTATCCAAAGTGAAGTGGGTAAATGTTCTCGAACGAAAAGAGAAATAAGAGACCTTCGGTATGTGGTATTGATAAGCCACCCACATACCTGAATCTGCTTCAAGAACAGTTTTTCGGACATCATTCACCAACAAAGAGCCGGGATCATTTTTCTTATTACTATAATTAACGACTTCACGTAATTCAGGATTATACAAATTTATCCCTCCCATGAATGTGGAAATCCACAAATTGTGATCTGTATTTATCAGCAGTGATTTTATGTTATTGGATGTGAGCGCGTTTCTACTTCCGGAATATGTGAATTGCCCGGTCGTTTTATTCATCCGGATAACTCCTCCGCCTTCGGTACCTATCCAGAGATAATTCTTGTCCTCGGCAAATGCACTTACCGGTGTATGCCCCAACTTGCTGTTCCGGGAATGGTAGGTCTCGAAGGCACTCTGCTCATCCACCTTTACATAACATAAACCTCCGGAATATGTGCCAATCCAGATATTAGACTGTCTGTCTTCATAGATTTCCCAAACAGAATTACTGGGCAGGCTGAAAGGGTCTGTTTCGGAATGTTTGTATTGGTCTGTTTCTCCGGTAGCCGTGTTGAATATGTACACTCCATCCATAGTCCCCAACCATATACCACCCTTCTTGTCTATACAAAATGTCCGCAACGAATTGCCATCATATTCGGGAAGAGGGTCATAATGATTTTCGACCTTAAAAGTGGATAAGTCTATTTTATATAATCCATCTTTATCAATAAAGACCCATAACTTTCCCATATACACCTGGGCAAAGCGAATATATCCGTTACTGAGATTCGGCAATGTGAGGCAAAGCGCAAAATTGTTCTCAGCATAATTGAAGCGATAGATTTTTCGCTCTATGAAGGTGTACGTATCTTTGTCTTGATGGCAGAAGGCCATATTGCTATGGACAGGTATTTTCCCGTCATACTCCGGGGTATTAAGTTCTCCCGTATTCATATCCAGCATGCTCCACTGGTTGCGGTATCTGACCCAAACATTATCAGCCCCGTCTACCTTCACACGCGTAACCGCGTCAAAGACTCTCTCAAACTGGTTCGACGTATGTCTATACCGATACAGTCCATTGTTTGTATTTACATATAAATAACCGGAAGAATCGGATGCCATGCTATCAAATATCCACCTCTTTGTAGGATCCATCGAGGCAAAATAGGGATAATACTTTTTGTAGTGATAACCGTCAAAACGATAGAGTTCATAGTCCATCATGACCCAGATAAAACCGTTTTTATCCTGCTCTACTTCCTTTACTCCATCGTAGTAAAAGCCTCCTTCGGGCGACATGGTTCTGAATTTATATCTTTCAGCGGCAACAGTAGGAACCGATACAAGATAAAAACAAGTCAGCAAGAGCAATAAGTATCTATTTTTCATAAGGATTTTACCGTGTTAGGAATTAAAGTTCAATTAGGAAGCTAAATTAAGAAAAATAGAATACAATAAAAAAGATATGAAAGAAAATCTCATTACAAGATTTTCCTTCATATCTTTTCTATTTAACAAAGTAACTATCTATTATACTCAATTACCTGCAAGTCTCCTACGGATACATTACCATCTTCAGAATAATTCCAATCAGTCTTTCCATCTCTCAAATGACCTTTAATAAAGGTTATTCTGATATATTGGATTTCAATAGGTTCAACCGGGAACAACTGATATTCATCCACTTGCAACGGCGTTGTAACGAACTCACCCAAATCAGTCCATGTATCACTTTCCGTCTTCTTGGCTTCCAGCTTAAAGGTATGGCATTGCAAATGAGAATAATTCAAGTTACGATGCCTGTAACCTAACTGGCCGAACTTGATGACCTCTCCCAAATTGATATCCAGATAACAAACCGGATCATAGATAGGACGAGTTGAAATTTTAGGCGCCCAGAAAGTTGAATTTTTATCATCAAATAGATTTCCTATAGCACCTTCATTGGCTTCCAGATTAGAAGAATAGCTCCACTTATCCGAGAATGGGAAACCTACATACAGCGGAGCTTCAGCAGCAACTACCACTCTACAAGTAGCCGTTTTCTTGCCTCTGTCATTGGCTGTGACTACAATATTGGTGGTTTCTCCAACCTCTCCTGTGATAGTAATCAAACCGGTAGCCGGGTCAACCGTCGCCACTGTTTCATCTTCAGAAGAGTAAGTAACACCTTTATCGGTAGCATTGGCCGGATTGATAGTGACGTATTGTGCCAAATCAAAAGTCTTACCGTTTTCCTCTTCTACTTTTTGTCCGGCAGACTGGATTGTGATACTTGACACGAGCACTATATTACTGACAACCCTGACCGGATATCTGACAAATGTACCCGAACCGTCGTCAACCCTTACGATAATCGTATCCGTACCCAGCGGAGACGGGATAGCACCTTCGGCGGGTGTCGTCAACTTGGGAGTAATCAAACCACCTTCACTCAAATCAATGGCGCCGGTAGGTTCGCCTGCAAAGTGATAGCTAATGGCACTTTCTCTTGCACTTTCAGGCATAACAAACGGTTTCAATTGCACAGTTTGTCCTTCTGTCACAACGATACCGAAAATGTCACTTTCGAGGTTCGTTGCATTTTCTACCGCAATGTTTACGGCCTTGCCCTGATCATCATCATCGCAACCTGTAAACAGTGCTCCAAACGAAAGCATTCCTGCTAAGAAATATATCTTCTTTTTCATAATCTTATGCATATATTTATCGATTATCTATTAATGTCTTTCCAACCCGGATTCTGTATCAACAACGGATTCATGAGCATCTCATTCAAGGGTATCGGATAATAGTAACGTTTATCGTCCCAAGGTCGCACACCGTTGATAACAGTAGTAGATGTAGGATAAGGAATAATGAAACCTTCACCATCTACTCTCACTTGATTGCCTACCTCTGCTATGGGAACAGTTACCATGAATGGGAAATCCTTGTATGTTTCATCGTTACGGTTTTTGCTGTACAATTCGGTCTTTTCCGGAGTCATTTTCATTCCTCTTACAGGAACCGTGAACAGTTTACCGGCTTTCCATCTCATCAAGTCTTCATAACGCATACCTTCTATCATGGTTTCTACACGGCGCTCGCGTCTGATTTCACGAAGAATCGGAGATACGGAATAATCCAATTTCTCTGCATAGATTGCATCCAAACGCGGATCTGCAGGAATATTAGATAAAGTCAGCTTGGCATTGGGGTACTTCGTAAAGTCGAATCCCGCCCTTTCTCTCAAAGCATTGATAGTAAGATTCAAATCTTCGTTAGTTATTTCATTCAGCTCGGCTCTGGCTTCGGCATAGATCAACAACAGCTCTCCGTAGCGGAACATGTGTGCTGTCTGTACACCATTGGGATTAGCTTCCCATTCCGGATAGTCAGGCATCCAATGCTTGATGAAACGATAACCGGTTACCGTAGAGTTATAGTGTTTCATCGGAGAACCACCGCCGGTATCGTAAATAATCATTGGATAAATGACGCCTGTTTCTTCTATACCGTATGTGTCATCGTCCATATCAAAAATAGATGCCTTTGAGTCTGCTTCACCCGGTTTGTCAATTGTTTGTCTCAAGCGAGGATCACGGTTGTCTAATTCTTCCCACATGCCGTCATATCCTTTAAACAAAGGATTCACTTCGTAGTTGCCTGCGGTACCTCCAATATAAATAGGGCGTCCGTCCTCACATAAATAGTCTTCGAGCACACATATAGGGGCACCCAAACAGTAACGTGTGTGGTTATTCATACCCCAATAACGCGGATTGTCATGTCCCAGCTTAACACCGTCATATACGCGCGACAGAATGGTTTCTGTATTGCCTTCTGTTTCCGGACTTCCCTTTTGTATGAATAACTGCCAATATCCATCACCTGCGGCATTCTTGAAAAGGCTATATCTGTTTTTATCAATGATTCTCTTAGCAGCATCACGACTCATTTCAAAGAAGCCATTAGCTGTAGATTGCAGGTTCAACTCAGTATGATACTTCCGGAAAGTTCCTTCGAACAGGCAGAAACGTGATTTCAGGAACAATGCCATATCTTGATTGATATATCCGCAGGAGTTATCATTATCATCCAGATTCGCAACCGCAAAATCGAAACACTCTAAGATTTTGCCTACCAACTCCGTACGCGGCATACGTGCGCCGTACAACTCGGGGGATGCCGTATCCAATTCTTTGTCTAACCAAGGCACTTCACCCAAAGCTACCAGCTTAATGTAGTAATCCCATGCCTTGAAGAAATATGCCTGAGCAGCATATCCTTTCAAATCTTCCGGATCGCCCACTTCAGTGTAATGATTCAGGAAGTAGTTCACTTTACGAAGTTTCTCCCATTGCCAGGGTGTATCAAAATTCTTGGAAGCAGCAGTCGGAGTATCATAAGTACCTCCTAATTTGCCGTCAATACCACCTGCATAGACTGTATTATCGCTAAATGCATCTGCGAAAATAATCTGGCTTCCGGCTTTTACGGGCAAAAAGCCCTTATCGTGTGAAGTATTGTTGGTTCCTCCAATACCATGTCCGTATACATAGTACCTGTATATACCGTCTAAGTACAGTTGCAAATCGACTTCTTTTACAAAAAATGTACCGTTCGCCATTTTATCAATTGGATCGCGTTGCATAAATTCATCGTTACAAGACGACAAAGCTGCCACCAAAGAAGCCACGAGGAATGTTATAATTGAATATCTTTTCATAATCTATTGATTTAAAGAATTAAAAACCTACTTGAATGCCTAAACTAAATGTCCGCTTTGGAGGATATGCATCCGACAGATAGTCTGAATCGTAGTACTTAGGTACATCCGAAATTGTAAACAGATTGTAAGCGGATAAATTCAGTCTCAGCTTCTCCAGTCCGATTTTGTTGACCCATGATTTCGGGAAGCTATATCCCAGAATTACTTGTTTCAACTTAATATAGGATGCATCGAGTAAATAACCTGATTGAGTAGTACCTCCGATACCCGAACCATACATCGGGAATTTGGCATCTGTCCTTTCGGGAGTCCATGAATTGTTGTACACTTCCCATGAACCTGCTCCATTGCCCCAATAGCTGGATGCAGATGATAACCAGTAGTCTCTCTTACCCACACCTTGGAACATCAAATCCAAATCGAATCCTTTGTACTGGAAGTTGGCAGTAATGTTGTAGCGATAACGCGGCGCACTGTTACCGATTATTTTTCTGTCACCCGAATCAGCTACAGTACCCAAACCACCGGTAATAACACCATCGTGATTCAAGTCATGATACCAAACATATCCTGGGTATGCCTGTCCGCCTTTAAAATAGGGGCCATGATACAACGGTTTGTCATTAGCGCCTAGGCCGTCGAAATCGCCTTCTTGAAGAATACCTCCGGTCACATATCCCCAGATATCGCCTACAGTATATCCTTTATACAGTTTACCATCACCAATTACACTGGTAGGATTGGAAGGATAGCTCGCAACTTCTCCTTTGTCATCGGATAGCGCAACACCTACATTATAGCTTAATCCATTGGATAACCTATCCGACCATTTTACTTGGATCTCGAAACCGGTGGTTTTTAAAACACCTGCGTTTTCAAGGGGCAATTCGTCGTCACCAATCAATGCAGGATATTCCTTTCCTCCCGGAATCAAAATGTCGGTTACTTTTCTCTCGAATATATCGGCAGTAAACATCAATCGATTCCGTAAGAAAGTAAAGTCGAACCCAAGGTTCTTGGTCGTTGATTTCTCCCAAGTCAGGAAGGGATTTACCATTGTAGGAGGCGTAATACCTGTGGGATAACGTGTCCCATCAAACAAGAAGTATCCCGATTCCGTATTGAAAACAGATTGATATTCGTATTGGTCATATGGCTGACTACCCAGACGTCCCCATGAAGCCCTGATCTTGAAGTTATCCAACCAATTTTTTGACCACTCCATAAACTTTTCATCCGAAACTCTCCATCCCAACGATACAGTGGGAAAGAACTGAAAACGGGAATCCTTCGGAAATTTGGAACTACCGTCATAACGGGCATCCAACTCAATCAAATACTTGCCCATGTAGTTGTACATGATGCGTCCGAATAAAGCGCGTGCCGCAACTTCATGGTGCAAGTTCGAAGAAGTATTGGCAGTAACGTCTTCTACTAATGTCGGGGTCAATATATACGGGTCAAGCATTTTTATCAATGAGAGAGAAGAACTGGCATAGCTTTCTTGTTCTTGGTTAATACCCAACAATGCAGAAATATTATGCTTCTCTTTAAAAGTCTGGTTGTAGTCGGCATACACGTTGATAGAATACTGATCTGTAGAGCTACGCGATATATAACCATCATTGCCTGTAGCCCAACGATATTCAAGGGCAGTCCATGAGTTGTTGACACGTCCCTGTTTCGGATGCGTTTTCTCTCTTTGGTAAGTAGTTGGAGTAACTGAAAGATCCGCCTTTATTTTTAATATTTTAGGTAAGATAATAAATTCCGGACTAATGGAAAGAATGGTCTTGCGTCTGGAGGTGATATCACGTCCACCAGCATACAGGTAACTCACAGGGTTTTCCGTCGGATAATTAGCCACTTGATCGTCTGGGCCTGTCAGCACCGGCTGATAAATAAAGTTCTCAGGATAGTAAGATTTAGCATACTGCCAGAGATTCATACCATCTGTTTGTTGTGTTGGTGCTTCATAGTCGAACACATTGTATGAAGCCTTGGCGGCTACCGTAAACCAATCAGTCACTTTGGCGTTTATACTCATCATGGCATTGTATCTCTTCAACTGGTCAGTTCTAATTTCATACATACCTTCTTGGTCTTGCATACCCAGAGATATATAATAACTGATTTTGTCACTACCACCACTGATAGAAATATTATGCTTCTGAGTCGGAGTCCAATCTTTCACCAATTCTTCATAAGGTCTCGTATTACCTACCCACTGAATGGCAGTACCTCTCATAAAGTAAGGCTTATTGTTTACAGGGTCATTCATGTAAGCCCACATGCCATCCAGCATTTCCTGGTCGTTCGAAGAAATCTCTTTAATATCACCTATCCACAATCTTCTGTCTAATCCGGCCTTATAGATATAATATGAATCCAAAATATCGGGTAACTCATAAGGTTGATCGAAAGCCAGATTATAAGAATAATCAATTTTTGCTTTTTGATTGTAAGTACCTCCCTTGGTGGTAACCAATATTACACCGAAAGTTGCTCTTGTACCATAGATAGCAGCAGCAGAGGCATCTTTCAGGAATGACATGTTATCAATATCGTTCGGGTTCAACTGATTCAGGTCTTCGGCAGTAATTTCTACTCCATCCAACAAAATCAGCGGAGAACCGGAAACTATATCAAACTTATTCTTGTCGTCATTGGATGTACCTCTCGCTTGGAAAGTCGTAGCACCACGAATGTTCAGGCTCGGTACTTTGTTCGGATCACCACCATTGATACTGACATTTAAACCCGGAACCAAACCTTGCAATGCCTGTCCGATATTGGCAACCGGTCTGTTTTCCAATGTTTCTGCTCCTATGGAAGCCACAGAAGCGGTCAAGTTTCCTTTCTTTTGAGACTGAAAACCAATCACCACTACTTCGTCTATCAGTTTAGAGTCTTCGGATAAAGTAACATTGATAGTCTTTTGGTTATCTACCGTCACTTCTTTAGTAATATATCCCACGAAAGAGAATGTCAGTACACTCTTGCTCCCGGGTACAGATATACTATAGTTACCATCAATGTCTGTGATAGTACCTGTACTAGTCCCTTTTACCATTACTGTCACTCCAATTATGGGTTCACCACTGGGGTCTTGTACAACACCCGTAATCTGCAGTTCCTGGTCGATACCCATCGTAACATCCGAGGCGGCACTTGCCGTTTGAGATATTCCTGCAGACAAAAAGAATAAGCATAGGAAAAGTATCAGGCATTGATGCTTTTTCCAACTTCTAATTAACATTTTTGCGTCTTTCATAATCTTTATATTAAATTTTTGACGGTGCAAATCTACGTTTATCCATAATGTTGTATTTTACTGTTTTAGTTTTTTCTTTTACTCAAATTCAGTAAGCAGAGTTGAGGAAAAGCCTAACACGCAGAAAATCAATGAGTATCTTTTTTGATAAACAAAAAAAATGATAATATTAGTTCGTTTCTGAGGGAAATATGAGAGGGGAACAGAATAGGATACATACGACAAAATAAAGGCTGAAACGAATAGGAGCGATGCCGAGTTTTGAGGTAACAATGTGGATCCTCTCCGTATCCTGCTCTATTCTTCTACCATGTTTAAATTAGGGGTTCACCTTCTTCACCTTGAACCAAAATAAAAACCACCGAGCGACTATTAGGCCCGGCGGTTTGTAAAGTGAAGTAAAAGCCGAAATTATTAGTATCAGAAAAGGCAGCGGGTTAAATCCCCACCGCTTTCAGTTCGTCCGTTAATTCAGAATACTTCATAATTTAAAAGAACTTTTACTTTGCAGATGCAAAAGAACGTTTTCATTATAATCTGCCAAATAACTATGCGATTAAATCGCTATCGTTTGGATTGTTTAACTATGTTACACCACAAAACAAAACCCGCACGGTTACGCCTGCATAATAATGCGAATCAGGAGTTAAAGGGGGTATCTAACCTGCATTATTCATACTGAAGGAGTTAAGGGGTTGTCAGTTTGTCACTTTGTA
>NZ_DBDF01000146.1:0-2085 GCF_002293435.1 Bacteroides sp. UBA939
GAGAATAGAGATACTACTGATTAACATGCGAAACTTAAATCTATTATATAAAATGAAAGCAGTTCAAATAGTCAATCCCTCTGAAATAAAGGTGGTTGAATTGGAAAAGCCGGTCGTTGGTGCCGGTGAAGTATTGGTAAGAATCAAGTATGTGGGATTTTGTGGTTCCGATTTAAACACTTTCCTGGGACGCAATCCGATGGTGAAGTTGCCCGTAATACCGGGACATGAGGTAGGAGCGGTGATTGAAGAAATCGGGCCGGATGTTCCTGCCGGTTTTGAGAAAGGGGAGAGTGTGACGTTGAATCCTTATACCAATTGCGGTAAGTGTGCTTCGTGTCGCAATGGCCGTGTCAATGCCTGTGAGTATAATGAAACGTTGGGTGTACAGCGTAACGGAGTGATGTGTGAGTATGCCGTGTTGCCCTGGACTAAAATCATTCCGGCAGGCAATATTTCATCTCGCGATTGTGCATTGATTGAACCGATGAGCGTGGGTTTCCATGCTGTTTCACGTGCTCAGGTGACTGATAATGAGTATGTGATGGTGATTGGTTGCGGTATGATTGGTATTGGCGCTATTGTTCGTGCAGCTTTAAGAGGCGCAACGGTGATTGCAGTGGATCTGGATGATGAGAAGTTGGAACTGGCTAAGAAAGTTGGAGCATCATATATGATTAACTCTAAGACAGAGAATGTGCACGAACAGGTACAGGAGATTACCGAAGGACTGGGAGCTGATGTCGTAATTGAAGCGGTAGGTAGCCCTGCAACCTATATCATGGCTGTAGACGAAGTTGGCTTTACCGGTCGTGTTGTTTGTATTGGCTATGCTAAGAGCGAGGTTGCTTTCCAGACGAAGTACTTCGTACAGAAGGAGTTGGATATTCGTGGTTCCAGAAATGCATTGCCTGCTGACTTCCGTGCGGTGATCAATTACATGGAAACAGGAGATTGTCCGGTGGAGGAACTGATCACTAAGATTGTTCAACCGGAAAAGGCTTTGGAGGCAATGAAGGAATGGGTGTCCAATCCGGGAAAGGTATTCCGCATTCTGGTTGAATTGTAGGAATTGTTTTTGAGAAATAACGGGGTTACTGTAATTCTTCAGCTTTCACACCTAAAGCGCGTATCAACGAATATCCCAGCGAATCCCATTTGCACGAACGAGGACACTCCGCCTCGTTCATGCTGAAAAGAAAAATGTCTTTAGCTTTTTCCGGTTTCGCGTCTACCGTTGCTTCATTTAGAACTTCCTCTAATTTAGCACCGTAATCCTTGCAACAAGGAACCAGCATCAGACGTTTTACATCGGCAGAGTTGAGTATTATCGACAATAAATCAAGATAAAGATTTTCCCGGGAAACAAGCGCTTCGGATGATACGGATGTAAATGTGAGTTCACCTAACGGATTTGTATAGCCTACTCCGTTTAGCTCTTTCTTTAAGTCTGCGGGATTACAGTGCACTATCTTGTCAACCTGAGCATCATGCACGAAGAGTACTTCAATCTTATTATCTTTATCGCGGACACCGGCATCCAATGCCAGATATGACGCCCACTCTTCTACATATATATCTTGCAGCGAGCGTCTCAACTGCGCCTCAAAGTATTTCTTCAAATCGTTAATCACGTTGTTGAAGTATGCAACGTCCACCAATATCACATTCTCTGCAAGTTTTATACTTTCTTCCATAACTGTTTATTCATGTTTTTAAAGGGATAAAGATACAAGGTCACCGCACCAGAATCTTATTATTTATTTTCTTTCATTATATGGTTCAAACAATTCTATTTCAACTCTCTCATAATGAGGATACATAATCTTTGAAATTATCTAAATCAAGCGTTTCTAAATCCTTATCTGATTTGGCTTCATGCATAGCTTCCAAAGTCGTTTTGTTTGGCTTTCGATTAACTACTTCCATGAGAACCTTTTCTACAAAGTTATTAAAGCTTCTGTTTTCTTTCCTTGCTTCTAATCTTAGCCGGTCAATTAAATCTGCACTCAAACGGAAAGATGTTTGTTTTCTATCTGCTATTGTTTCCATAAGTAAATGGTCATAATTAGTTTATACTATCAT
>NZ_DBDF01000146.1:2205-22378 GCF_002293435.1 Bacteroides sp. UBA939
ATTATCATTCATCGTATAAACTAATTATGAACATCTACTTACATTTATTATTTTATATAGCAAAAGTAGTGCATTTGTATCACGCTTACAAGAAGAATAGATTTTTTCATGTGGGTATCTTTATATACTACGGTATAAAGAGAGACATTTTGTCATCATAAATCACTTTTTAACTGCAAATATGTCGGCAATGGCTCGTTGGCAAATCTTTTGCGCCCGATTAAGTGTTATTAAAAACAAGAATAAAAAGGAGATATAAGATATGAACTTTAACAATTTTACCATTAAATCGCAAGAAGCCGTGCAAGAGGCTCTGAATCTGGCCAAAAGTCGGGGACAACAAGCTATCGAGCCGGTTCATGTAATGCAAGGAGTGATGAAGACAGGTGAAAATGTCATCAACTTCATCTTCCAGAAATTGGGCATAAACGGGCAACAGCTCGCACTTGTGCTCGACAGACAGACCGATTCCCTGCCGAAAGTTTCGGGAGGTGAGCCTTATCTGAGCCGTGAAACGAACGAGGTTTTCCAGAAAGCCACTCAGTATTCCAAAGACATGGGGGACGAATTTGTGTCATTGGAAAGTCTGCTATTGGCATTGCTGACTGTGAAAAGTACGGTTTCTACTATCCTGAAAGATGCGGGCATGACAGAGCGTGAACTCCGTGGAGCTATCACAGAGTTGAGGAAAGGAGAAAAAGTGACTTCTCAATCCAGCGAAGATACTTACCAGTCACTCGAAAAGTACGCTGTCAATCTGAACGAAGCCGCCCGGAGCGGCAAGCTCGATCCGGTTATCGGACGTGACGAAGAAATCCGCCGTGTGCTGCAAATCCTAAGTCGCCGCACCAAAAATAATCCTATATTAATAGGTGAACCGGGAACCGGTAAGACTGCCATCGTGGAAGGACTTGCCCATCGTATTCTGCGTGGTGATGTGCCTGAGAACCTTAAGAACAAGCAAGTGTACTCGTTGGATATGGGCGCTCTGGTTGCAGGTGCGAAATACAAAGGCGAGTTTGAAGAACGGCTGAAAGCCGTTATCAATGAAGTGAAGAAATCAGAAGGAGATATTATTCTGTTTATTGATGAGATTCACACCCTGGTTGGAGCCGGAAAGGGAGAGGGTGCAATGGATGCTGCCAATATTCTAAAACCTGCCCTGGCGCGTGGTGAACTGAGAAGCATAGGCGCTACCACCCTTGACGAGTATCAGAAATATTTCGAAAAGGACAAGGCGTTGGAACGCCGTTTCCAGATCGTATATGTAAATGAACCCGATACGCTGAGTACAATCTCCATCTTGCGCGGATTGAAGGAGCGTTACGAAAACCATCACCATGTACGGATTAAGGACGATGCCATCATTGCTGCCGTAGAACTGAGCAACCGCTATATCACGGATCGTTTTCTGCCCGATAAGGCTATCGACCTGATGGATGAAGCCGCTGCCAAGTTGCGCATGGAGGTAGATTCCGTTCCTGAAGAACTGGATGAGATTTCGCGTAAAATCAAGCAGTTGGAGATTGAACGTGAAGCCATCAAGCGTGAGAATGACAAGCCGAAACTGGAACTGATAGGTAAGGAACTTGCCGAACTGAAGGAGCAGGAACAATCATACAAGGCCAAATGGCAGAGTGAGAAGACCTTGGTGAACAAGATTCAGCAAAATAAAGTTGAAATCGAAGACCTGAAGTTCGAGGCCGATAAAGCCGAACGCGAAGGTGATTACGGTAAAGTAGCCGAAATTCGTTACGGCAAGTTGCAGGCATTGAATAAGGAAATTGAGGATACGCAACAGGAACTCCGTACCATGCAAGGCGACAAAGCCATGATTAAGGAGGAGGTAGATGCTGAGGATATTGCCGATGTAGTATCTCGCTGGACGGGTATCCCGGTCAGTAAGATGTTGCAAAGTGAGAAGGACAAGTTGTTGCACCTGGAAGACGAGTTGCATCAGCGCGTCATTGGACAAGATGAGGCTATCAGGGCTGTTGCCGATGCCGTACGCCGTAGCCGGGCGGGTCTGCAAGACCCGAAACGCCCGATTGGTTCGTTTATTTTCCTTGGCACCACCGGTGTGGGTAAAACGGAACTTGCCAAAGCGCTTGCCGAGTTTCTGTTCGACGATGAATCAATGATGACGCGAATCGACATGAGCGAATATCAGGAAAAACATAGTGTATCGCGTCTGGTAGGAGCGCCTCCGGGATACGTCGGCTACGATGAAGGCGGTCAGTTGACCGAAGCCATCCGGCGCAAACCTTATTCCGTTGTATTGTTCGACGAAATAGAGAAGGCCCATCCGGATGTATTCAATATTCTGCTGCAAGTATTGGACGATGGACGACTGACAGACAATAAGGGGCGTGTGGTAAACTTCAAGAATACCATTATCATCATGACTTCCAATATGGGAAGCGCCTATATTCAAAGTCAGATGGAGAGGTTGAACAGCGCCAACAAGGAACAAGTGATAGAAGAGACGAAAAAGGAAGTCATGAATATGTTGAAAAAGAACATTCGTCCGGAGTTCCTGAACCGTATTGATGAAACAATCATGTTCCTGCCCTTAACTGAAGATGAAATCAAGCAAATCGTAGTACTCCAAATAGAAAGTGTACAAAGAATGCTTGTTCAGAATGGCGTGGAATTGATATTGACTGACGATGCCATAGAGTTTCTGACCAAGGTAGGGTATGATCCTGAGTTTGGCGCTCGCCCTGTGAAACGTGCTATCCAGCACTATGTGCTGAATGATTTATCAAAAAAATTGTTATCTCAGGAAGTAAATCGCAGCAAACCGATTACGGTAGATACTGCCGGCGACGGATTAGTATTCAGGAACTAAACCTGAAAACAGATAAAACGAAAGTGAGAGTATTAAAGGTAAGAGATACTCTCACTTCACAAATAATGCGGCTAATGCAGATTATTTTTAATTTCAATCTGCGTTAGCCGCATTATTTATGATAGATGTTCAATCGCTTAATCTGCGGTAGTCTCTTCCGCATCTCCCGTTTCAGGAGCATTCTCAAAATCAGTCATCCCGCAAGATACCAACAAATTATACCAAGAGATAAGTTTTTTGATATCCGTAAGATATACACGGTCACGATCAAAAGTCGGTAATACTTCTTCCAGATAAGCGCGAAGTTCATCAGGAGTGGCCTTCTTGATATCCATTGCAACGGCGACACCATTCTCTTTCTTCTTCATGGCAAGCAGCACATCTTTCAAAGGAACATCATCCGTATCCGTGTACATGGCGATATCTCCCAATGAGATAATCTTCTCGCTACCATGAGCGGGGAAGCGTTTTTTGTCGATGAGGGATTCAACAATCAGCATATTTCGACCTTGTGAAACGAGCTTATACAATCCGGGTTTGCCGGAGATAGACAAAATAGTCTTTAACATAGTGTATTCTATTTTTTATTAGTAATATTTTCTTTTTCGGTGGGCAAAGATAATGCAAAGCCGAAGCAAAAGCAAATTTATTTGTTCTCAACGAGGCATAGTCTTTCTTCGTTTTAACGAAAGTAAGCACTATTTCCGGATATAGAAGCTATTATTTTCAAAACCTGAGGAATCAATGGGCTTTCACCGTCGTTTATAATCACAAAATCGGCATGGGTACGTTTTTCTTCATCACTCATCTGACTGCGGATGCGACGTTCTACCAACTCGCGCGAAGATTTATCCCGCTGTATGGCACGTGCAATGCGTAGCTCTTCGGGAGCATAAACCATGATTACTGCATCTACCTCACCGGCAAAGCCCGATTCAATGAGAATGGCTGATTCCATACCTACCACAGGATAAGAGGCATGGCGTTCCACCCATCGGCGAAAATCATCTCGTACGCGTGGGTGAATAATAGCGTTTACCGTATGTATATGTTCGGGATTATCAAAAATATAAGAAGCGAGCAAAGACTTGTTAAGTTCGCCACGAACATAAACTTCTTCGCCCAGAAGGGCTATCAATTCACAGCGGATAAAAGTATCCGCAACCGTCAGACGCTTCGATTCCTTATCCGAAATGTAAACGGGGATACCCATTGTTCCCAACAATCGGGATACCACGCTTTTCCCGCTGCCGATTCCACCCGTTATGCCGACTTTAATTGTCATATCCGGAAGATACTTGCTCAATCAAAAAGTCCACTTGCTCCGGATTAATACGTATCCGGTTCACTCCTTTAGGAAATGTGTTCAGCTTCACGGTATATTTATCCGAACCGAGTTTCAGCAGTTCCTCGTAAGAAACATTAATGTGAAAGTCATTCTCATTGATTTGGCGAAAACGGCTCAAGCCAACCTGGAAGGTAACATTTACCTTTGAAGGGAAAGCACGCAACGCTTTGCCGGCTGGGAAATTAACTCCACGCAGAGGTACTTCGACCGTTTTCTCCGTATAAATATCTACCGGGAAAACCATTTCAACTGACGACGGTACAAATTTTATTCCTTTTTGCGCAAGTAAGGGTATTTGTTGTTTTAGTGTATCGGAAATATTTATCAGATTTACTTTCTGTGTATAGGCTACGGTTATCGTATCCAACATTTCAGCCGGTGCGTAAGCCAATACTGAATCCGGACGACAAATAGTGTCCGGAATATAATACTGCCGACCGGCGCTTACTACTCCCTGCAACCTGACCGGAAGCAGTTTGGATGTTCCCGTTGAATAAATATATTCCAATGTATCAGGCGTTACGGAAAGTAGCTTCGTAGAAACATTCAACTGGCTGAGCAACTTTTTCTCGAACTGCGAAGAATAGATTCGTACATGATTATTGTTCCTGTTATAATCGGAAAAGTCCAGAGTTAGAGGAAAGAAACTCTTTCCGAGCATGTAATTCAACAGTACCGTACCCTTATCTCTCACACGGATACGTAATTCCGAAGGAGGTTCCGAAGTAATCACTACATTATTGGGTACACCTTTGAGTCGGACAGGAATAGAGAACTCCGTTTCGTAGTCGTTGTTTAATGTTTGAAGCAACCAAAATCCGCCGGCTATGAAGAAAAAGAATAAAAAAATTAAGAACTCCCTGCTCTTATCACTGAGCAGGAAATCCTTAAACTTTCTCGCTGTTTTTAAATATATGCGTCTTATGTTCCTACGTTCAAACATAGGCTCGCTTTTCTATTCGGAATTATTTAGCTGTCTGATTGCTACTGTTAGCATCAGCGGCAGCGGCGAATACAGAGTTCTTATCTATTCTGATCTTAACGTTAGAAGCGATTTCAAGAATCACATCATTGTCGTTAATCTCTTTGATAACCCCATGGATGCCACCTGCAGTAATCACTTTCTGATTTACTTGAAGCGATTTACGGAAGTTTGCAATCTCTTTCTGCTTCTTGTTTTGCGGGCGAATCATGAAAAAGTACATGATAGCGAACATGGCAATCAGAAGAATCCACATCATGTTACTACCTCCCGGAGCAGCGGGGGCTGCCTGCAATAATACGGTCATTAAGTTCATAAATTATTCGTTTTTAGTTTTTAATACTCAACAAAGCTATTATTTTTTTGTTAATTTGCCTTCTTTTTTTAATTGATTAACTATTCCATCCAAAGTACCGTTTACGAAGCTTCCGCTCTTTACCGTACTATAAATTTTAGCAACCTCTACATACTCATTCAACGAAACACTGATTGGAATGTTGGGAAAACTAAGAATCTCTGCCAATGCACATTGCATAATTACTACATCCATAAAAGCAACACGCTCCAAATCCCAGTTGCGTGTATTCTCACTGATAAGGTGACGATAGTAATCGCAATTCAAAATTGTACGACGGAAAAGGCGACGGGCAAACTCCCGGTCTTCATCATCTTTAAATTCCGGCAGTAATTCTTGATTAGCTCCATTCTTCTCTTCGAAACGCTTAATCGTTTTCATCACAAAGGTGTCTACTATTTCCTTATCATCGTTCCAGTAAAGACTCTGGTCTTCCAATAAAGTATCTAATGCCGTATTATTTAAAATAAGCGTCTTATAGAGTTTTCTCCATAATTCACGGTCTGCCTCATACGATTTTTCAGACGAAGCCATATACTCTTTATAAGTATCGGAAACTATGATCTGCTCATACAAGTTTTTGATGAAATCCTCGTCGTTGTCCCACGAACGTTTCTGGTTGGCAGAAAAGTCCAACAACTGTTTGTTCACTTCTAACTGTGAAATGAACTGATTTTCCACGAATTTCAAGTTTGGATACAACTCCTCGGCAGTGGGAGCTAATTTGGCTTTTGCCGCGTCGATACGTTTTTGTGCGTAGTTCGTCAAAGCTACCATCAGAATCAGCAAGTAATTGTAAAGGTCATACGCCTTGGATAGGCTAAAGAATAACTCTTTCTCCGCTGAGTCTAAATTTTTACTTCCGTTCTGATAATAAGCATACACAATTTGTATAATCTTAAGACGAATAAGAACTCTGTTAATCATAAATTTATTAATCAATACTGTTGTTAACGAGATGCAAAAGTAGGCATTTTTAATGAGTTTACACAAATAAATCACATTTTTTAATGCGGATATTCATTATCTGGGCTTTTTCTTTTGACAGTTTAAAAAAAATCGTCACTTTTGATGCCGATTACAACTTGAAACATAGGAAAATGGAAGATTTAAAGAAAAAAAACGGAGTGGACATAAATGAGAAGGAGATTGTATTCTCTAAATCGATTAAGGCGGGGAAACGAATCTACTATCTGGATGTAAAGAAGAACAAAAAAGATGAAATGTTTCTCGCTATTACCGAAAGTAAGAAAATTACCACAGGTGAAGGAGACGGTGCACTGGTAAGTTTTGAAAAGCATAAAATCTTCTTGTATAAAGAAGATTTTGAAAAGTTCATGGCTGGTATGAATGCGGCTATCAATTTCATCAATCAAACCGAGGCAATGGAAACTGTCGGCGAAATGCAAGACGAGACCAAAGAAGACGCTGAAGTAGTATCCGATAACATAGCCGGAATGAATGAAAACGGAATGGATTTGGATGGAGAAATTGATATAGATATTGATTTTGAAGAATCAATTCTTTGATAATTCAAAAAGAAGCTGTACTTTTGCACCGCTTTTTTGCAACATCATGTGGATATCCACATCGTGTGATGGTGAATTAAGCAACAAACAACTTAATTTAGAGTAACACAAAAAATTTAAGAAAATGAAATCAATTGAAGTAAAAGGTACTGCAAGAACTATTGCAGAACGTTCTTCGGAACAGGCTAGAGCTTTAAAAGCTATTCGTAGGGACAATGGTGTACCCTGTGTCTTGTATGGAGCAGGTGAAACAGTTCACTTCACTGTACCTGTAGATGGTTTGCGTAATTTGGTATATACTCCGCATATCTATGTCGTGGATTTGATTATTGATGATAAAAAAGTAAATGCCATTTTGAAGGATATTCAATTCCATCCGGTAAAAGATGCAATTCTGCACGTTGATTTCTATCAGATTGATGAAGCTAAACCTATTGTAATAGAAGTTCCGGTACAAATGGAAGGTTTGGCAGAAGGTGTAAAAGCCGGTGGTAAACTGGTGTTGCAGATGCGTAAGCTGAAAGTGAAAGCATTGTATAACGTTATTCCTGAGAGACTGAATATCAACGTTGCTCATCTGGGTTTAGGCAAGACTGTGAAAGTAGGAGAGTTAAGCTTCGAAGGTCTGGAATTAATGAATGCAAAAGAAGCTGTGGTATGTGCCGTTAAGTTGACTCGTGCTGCGAGAGGTGCTGCAGCTGCCGGCAATTAATCAGATTTCTTTTAAGAAAACAGCATAAATCAGGAACGCGGATTAACGCAGATGACGCAGATTTCATTAATCCGCGGAAAGCTGCGATAATCCGCGTTCTTTGTTATAGATAATTTCTCAAAAAAATGAAATATTTAATTGTGGGATTGGGGAACATAGGTCCTGAATATCACGAGACCCGCCACAACATAGGTTTCATGGTAGTGGATGCGTTGGCAAAAGATGCCGGCGTTAGTTTTAGTGACAAACGTTACGGCTTTACTGCTGCTCTATCCATAAAAGGACGCCAACTTTTGTTGCTAAAACCTTCTACATTCATGAATCTCAGTGGAAATGCTGTACGCTATTGGATGCAGAAAGAAAATATTCCATTAGAAAATGTGCTGATTATAGTGGATGATTTGGCATTGCCTTTTGGAACGCTGCGACTGAAAGGGAGGGGTAGTGATGCCGGACACAACGGTTTGAAGCATATCGCTACTATTCTGGGTACGGAAAACTATGCCCGGTTACGTTTCGGTATCGGTAATGATTTTCTTCGTGGAGGACAAGTTGACTATGTATTGGGACACTTCACTGATGAAGATCGGAAGCTTATGGGCGAACGATTAAAAACTGCAGGAGAAATCATTAAAAGTTTCTGTCTGGCAGGACTTGATATTACAATGAATCAATATAACAAAAGGTAAATCCAGCTTACTAATCAACAATATGGGCGAAGCAAGAATTGACAAATGGATGTGGGCTGTGCGTATTTTTAAAACGCGTACTATTGCCGTCGAAGCATGTAAGAAAGGACGTATCTTTATCAACGGAGCGTTGGCAAAAGCTGCTCGTACCGTGAAACCGGGCGATGTGATACAGGTGCGTAAACCACCTGTTACTTACTCTTTTAAGGTGCTGCAGGCTATTGAAAAGCGTGTTGGTGCCAAGCTTGTTTCGGAAATGATGGAAAATGTAACTACTCCTGACCAATATGAATTATTAGAGATGAGTCGCGTCAGTGGTTTTATAGATAGAGCTAAAGGTACCGGACGTCCTACAAAAAGAGACCGCAGAACTTTGGAAGAGTTTACCACACCGGAGTTTATGGACGATTTTGATTTCGACTTTGATTTTGAGGAAGAAAATAAAGATAAATAACAGGTATAGGGCTAACGCATTAGAACACTATGAATGAGAAGAAGATTAAATGGGGGTTTATCGGTTGCGGAGAAGTGACCAAGTATAAAAGTGGACCTGCTTTCCAAAAAGTTGAAGGATCGGAAGTTGTTGCTGTCATGAGCCGTGATGGCGCAAAGGCTAAAGCTTATGCTGAGGAAAGAGGAATTCCAAGATGGTACAATGACGCCCAGGAACTGATTGATGATGAAGAGGTGAATGCGATATATATTGCCACTCCTCCTTCTTCACATGCTACTTATGCCATCATGGCAATGAAAGCCGGCAAGCCTGTTTATATAGAAAAACCCATGGCGGTGACTTACGAAGAGTGTTGCCGCATTAATCGTATCTCGAATGAAACAGGTGTTCCATGTTTCGTTGCTTATTATCGTCGTTATTTGCCGTACTTCCTAAAAGTAAAGGACTTAATAGAGAAAGGTATAATAGGCAATATCATCAATGTACAAATACGATTTGCCCAACCTCCGCGTGATTTTGATTACAATAAAGAAAATCTTCCGTGGCGTGTACAACCGGATATTTCCGGAGGTGGTTATTTCTATGACCTGGCTCCGCATCAGATTGATTTGTTGCAGGATATGTTCGGTTGTATTCTTGAAGCCTTTGGCTGTAAAAGCAATCGTGGCGGATTATACTTTGCCGAAGATACCCTGAGCGCATGTTTTCAGTTCGACAGTGGATTGGTAGGTAGCGGTTCCTGGTGTTTTGTAGCACATGATTCTGCATGTGAAGATCACATTGAAGTAATTGGTGATAAGGGGATGATCCGCTTTTCCGTATTTGACTATGCCCCCATTGTCTTACATACGGAAAAAGGAAAAGAAGAAATTCGGGTAGAGAATCCGGAACACGTGCAACAACCGCTTATTCAAGCCGTAGTCAATCATCTTCTGGGCAAGTCCGTTTGCACTTGCGATGGAGCAAGTGCAACTTTGACGAACTGGACGATGGACAAAATCCTTAATAAGATATAAAGTATAACTTAGAGCCTGTTTAAATTTTCCTCAAAAATAACTCTCAAAACAATGCTGAGCAAAATTTAAACAGACCCTTATATTACCAAAGATTTTTTTTCACAGCTTCAATCAATTCCTGATATTCAGCATCTGTCAGATATACTTTTCCCGGGTTCATTTGGAATGTACCTCCATAGTCGGGTCCATCTATATACTTCGGTGCCAGGTGGAAATGGAGATGTGACAATTTATCGGAATAAGCGCCATAGTTAATCTTTTCCGGATTAAATGCTTTCTGCATGGCTCTGGTCACACAGGTTACATCTTTCATAAAAGCATTGCGATCTTCATCACTCAGCTCGTTCAAATCGTTGACATGGTCTTTGTAAGCCACTAAGCAACGACCTTTATAGGTTTGTTCTTTAAACAAAAACGCGCGGGATACACTCAGTTGGGCAAATTCAATCATCAGATTGTGCAGTGTCTCATTGTTTTGACAATACAGACATTCTTTCGGATCACTTTTCATGATATTCTTAATTTCTAATTTATAATTTACGGAGCAAAGATAAGCTTTCATAGCACAAATTATTGTGATGCAACAAACTTTTTTTCCTTCAATCTTGTTGAGACTATATTCTATCACTTTAAATATATCAATATGCAAGAAAGTAGAGAAATCCGAGAAGAGCGAAATGAAGAAAAATTAGCTCATGGTAATTGGATAATGGCAGAGTTTTATGCAACCTGGTGTCCCCATTGCAAACGGATGCATCCTATCGTAGAAGAATTTAAAAAATCAACGGACGGAATTGTTGAAGTAATACAAATTGATGTTGACCAGGAAGAAGCTCTTGCTGATTTGTACACAATAGATACCGTACCTACTTTTATATTAATGAAAGGAGGTGAACAACTTTGGAAACAGTCGGGAGAACTGACTCTGAGAAAGTTAGAAAAGGTAGTGAGAGATTTTAAATCTTGAAATACTTATCAGGGTTTATGGGATTTTTTAGGAATAACCAAAAACTTTCGCTGCATGATTTTTTTTGTCTTTAAGAATTAGTTGCTTCATTGCCCGATAATGGCAAATAGTATTTGAATCAGTTATAAAGGCTTCCTGATAACAATTTATATTTGACACTAAAGTTTGTTGTTTTATAATAAAAGTCTATTTCTTTCTTTTATAACTGCTCATTCAGATAATCAGTTATACTGTCTTCCCGCTCCAGATCAAACTTTTTGCGCAAGCGATAACGGATGGTTTCTACACCACGGACTGAGATATTCAACAATGGAGCAATCTCTTTGGTAGAGAGATTCATCTTTAAATAGGCGCACATCATACGCTCATTATTAGATAGACTGGGGTGCTTGGCATACAACCGCTTCATGAAATTGTTATGAATAAGATCGAACTGCTCTTCGATACGTTTCAAAACCTCATCACTCTGGATGTTGGAGTCAATTTTACCGTTAATAACTAAAAGAAGTTGCTTGCCTTCGCGGGCGCCTTCGCCTTTCAGAGAGGAAGCTACCTTAAATATCTCCGATTTGATTTCTGTCAACATTTCGTTTTTACGCACGAAATTGATCATGAGATTTGCCATCTCCTGGCTTTTATGTTGGAGATCATACTCCAGCTTTTCCTTTTCCAATTGCATAATCTGTTTCTCGCGACGATCCTTTTCTGCCTCAAATGCTTCTTCCATTTCATGCATTTTTTTATCTTTTTCCACAACAGCCTGTTCTTTTTTCCGTTTTACGCGAATATCGTCCCAACGATATAGATACCACAGAGCCAATAATGCAAGGATAAAATAACAGATATATGCAGCAACACTGCGATACCACGGCGGAAGAATTCTGAAAGAGAGTTCGTCCGATGAGGTTGTACCATCCTGATAGATAACTTTTACT
This sequence comes from Bacteroides sp. UBA939, assembly GCF_002293435.1. Classification (GTDB taxonomy): domain Bacteria; phylum Bacteroidota; class Bacteroidia; order Bacteroidales; family Bacteroidaceae; genus Bacteroides. The sequence continues at coordinate 14,044 of NZ_DBDF01000146.1, forward strand.
TCAAAGGTGTAGTCACCTTCGAACAGGTTACTGTATTCTTTGGTACGAACCGAAGTATAATCCGACCAAGCCCCCTTATTCAAACGATACTGGAAACGAACATCGTCGCCACTCATGGCAAAAAGTACAAGGCTATAATCAAAACGAACGGAATTTGACGTGTAACTTATATCAAGAGATGGTTTTTCTCCAAGAAAATTGGCCGTATATACCAGTGAGTCTCTGGGATAAGTGAGATACATATTCTTTATATACATAGAATGAGTCAGCTCTTGCCGGTGCTTTATTTCGGGAACAGTAAATAAAGCAAAGCCATCTTCATTGGGTATTATCATGAGCGAATCGGACAAAGGAATAATTGATTCAAAAGTCGGTACCAGCTCAAGTAAAGGTTGGCGGATAGGATTTATACTGGTATTGGCGCCTCTCTTGTAGGTTCCCAGATTAGCGATGCAAATTTCATGAGAACTCAAACTGATAAGGCGGTCGTGATACTCCAACAAGCGAGTATATGGAGCCGCACCATTCAATAGATTATTAAGGTCGTTGCATGGTTCCATCATATCCTTATGAATGTTATACTTATATATACCATGAGGAGTGGCAAAATAAACACGCCCTTCTACTTTGACAACATAAATGTTACGTTCTTCCGGAAATCCTTCTTCAACGCCATAATGTTTTATACTGATTAGACGGGTTAAATCTTCACTTAGCTTTATACGGATGACGGAATCAAAGTTATAAACCCACAGAATTTCGTCAGACTCTTGTTCGAATATGCGTGCTGAATCGGAGAAACCATCTATTTTGCAAAGCATACGCCATTTCCCCGCTTGCTTTTCAAAAAGGTAAATGCCATTGTACACACCGACAAACATCTTGTCCGGATGTCCCATCACTTCCTGGCAGTACCATGCTCCGGTAATATCCGCAATTCTCTGCATACTAAGCCCCTTTATCTGAAAAATACCGCGATCGTGTAAACAAAACAGTTCATCACCAATCTTACAAAGATTCCACACCTGGCCGCTGGACTGATTGATGGGGTGTATATAAGGAAGATTACCATTCAACTTTACCGGATAAGAAGTGTAATAAAGTCCACGATTTGTACCCAAATACAAATAACCGTCTGCTACAGCAGCCGTATATCCCGTACCGTAAGAATGTGGATAGGAATAGAGAGTGGTAAAAGGGGAACTCAAACAAACGTAGTCGATTCCGCTATCCAGACCAGCCCATAGATTTCCTTGATCATCAAAAGCGACAGATAAGACTGTATTATTACGCAATCCATTGTTCTCATTGAAGTATTTTAGATTCATGGAAGCGCAATCAATCAACAGTAGGCCTCTATGAATAGTCCCCAACGCAATTTTATCACCCTGAGCCGCAACACAGAAGATTTCATTCTCACGCATAAAGTCTTCAGCGCCCGTAATAAAAGGTACCGTAGTATGTCCATTGCAATAAAACAAACCATCATACGCTGTAACTACAATAACACCTCCTTCTCTATGAGGGATAATGCCGCGAATCCGGTTGGCTGCCAAAGAATCCGCACCCTGCAAAGGGAAAAAAGTATTCCCTACTAATACCCAGACTCCACGGTCGGTCCCTATATAAAGGATACCATTCACCATATTTGAGCAGTCTATCTTGGCATTCATCTCAATAGTAGTATATTTACCATTCAGGTACTTCACGACTCGATCATCACCTTGTATATACAGTATATTGTCGGCTTCATGGATTCCCCAGATATTGCCAAGAAAACGAACATCACTATCCAGCGAGTCAGACATACAATGATAAACCAACCTGCCGTCCGCTTCCGGTTCGTAATAGCCAAACTCGTTAATGCCACCTGCATAAATTCTCTTTTGCGTGGTAGATGCCAATATGGAACGTACGTCAGAAAAGTTGTTCATGGGAAATATCGTCCAGGTATTCCTGTCAAATTGCACCATACCATTTTTATTGGCGAAATACACATATTGATCATTGTAAGGAGCTATCTGCCAGGTTTGTGCCCCCTTACCATACGCACTTTTATCAAAGTTTACAATGAAATTATTCCAATCGGCAAACGCTTTGCCGAAAGGGAACAGGAGAGCAAAAATGAGAGTAAGATATAAAGTGCAAAATCGTATCCGTATCATCATAATCCTAATTTTAGGAAACAAAGCTATTACTTTTTTATGAAAAACAAACAAAAAGGAGACATATTCATAATGAATACATCTCCTATTTGAGCCTCTTGTCGGATTCGAACCAACGACCCCGAGATTACAAATCACGTGCTCTGGCCAGCTGAGCTAAAGAGGCGGGTGGGTAAGCTTGCTATATCGCGCCGCTACAACCTACTACCTTTGCTGCGATCAAGCCCTGGAGGATTCGAAGGGAGCTGGCCGTATAGGACTTACCCGTTTTTTCTGATTTGCGGGTGCAAAGGTAGACATTTATATTAAACGTGCAATACTTTACCTGAACTTTTTTCAACTTTAACAAGAATACCGAGGGTTACAAACAATATTATTTATACCTTTGCAGCATTATTTCTAAAGTAAGATGACAGAAAACAAAGGTTATTTACAACGATATGCCATGTTATCCGGTACTTATCTTGGTGGATTTTGGATTCTAAAATTTATCCTGTTTCCATTAGGCGTTACTGTACCATTCTTCATCTTCCTTTTTATAGGATTAACCTTATGTGTACCATTTGTGGCCTATTACTATGTTCGTGCATATCGCAATCATGTTTGTAACGGCAGCATTGGTTTTCTTCACGCATGGATTTTCACAGTGTTTATGTATATGTTTGCTGCATTGCTTGCCTCAGTAGCACATTATATATATTTCCGTTTCGTTGACCAGGGATTCATATTGAATGCATACGAAAATCTTCTGAATACCTTTACTGATAAAACTTTGCCGGACATGGATAAATATATCGACTCATTGAAAGAGAGTTTGAATGTATTGCGCTCGCTGTCTCCTATAGATATCACCATGCAGTTGATATCAAAGAATGTGTTTTATGGTACATTGCTTGCGATTCCCACTGCTTTAATGATTTCAACCGTAAACAGAAAATAGTTAAATCTTAAATAAAAAATGGATATTTCAGTTGTCATTCCTTTATATAATGAAGAAGAATCCCTTCCGGAACTGTACGCATGGATTGAACGTGTGATGAAGTCCAATGGTTTTTCATACGAGGTGATTTTCGTAAATGACGGAAGTACCGACCGTTCCTGGAAAATTATCGAAGAACTGAGCCATAAATCCGAAACGGTACATGGTATTAAGTTCCGCCGCAATTACGGTAAGTCACCGGCATTATATTGTGGTTTCGAAAAAGCCCAGGGAGATGTAGTTATCACTATGGATGCCGACTTACAAGACAGTCCGGATGAAATACCCGGATTATACCGGATGATAACAGAAGACGATTATGATGTGGTTTCCGGGTGGAAGAAGAAACGTTATGATCCTATCTCGAAAACTATTCCTACGAAACTGTTCAATGCCACAGCCCGCAAAGTGTCAGGCATTAGGAATCTGCATGACTTTAACTGCGGGCTAAAAGCCTACAAAAAAGATGTGGTGAAGAATATCGAGATATATGGAGAGATGCATCGGTATATTCCCTATCTTGCCAAGAACGCCGGTTTTAATAAAATAGGGGAAAAGGTAGTGCAACACCAAGCCCGTAAATTCGGTAAAACGAAGTTTGGTGGTTGGAACAGATTCTTCAACGGCTACCTGGATTTAATCTCACTGTGGTTCCTCTCTGTCTTTGGAATAAAGCCGATGCACTTTTTCGGACTTCTCGGTTCTCTCATGTTCATTTTGGGATTCATTTCAATAATTATTGTTGGGGTTACCAAATTGTATAATTTATATAGCGGAATGCCCTATCGCTTGGTTACGGATTCTCCCTATTTCTACCTGTCGCTCACAGCCATGATTATTGGAACGCAACTGTTCCTTGCAGGATTTCTCGGTGAACTGATTTCGCGTACTGCTCCCGAACGAAATAAATATCAAATAGAAAAAACTATATAAGGCTATGAAAAAATTAGTAAAACTGGTATTGCTCTTTCTGATTGCCTACCCTGTGACGGGCATCATTTATTCCTGTTCTGAAGAAGAAGACTGTTCAATGAACGCACGCCCTATGATGCTGTGTAACTTCTATACGAAAAATGCAGAAACGGGAGTGGTTGTGAAGGATACTCTTGATTCACTGACAATAACCGTCTACAATAGCGATTCCATTATTCTCAATAATCAGAAAATGGTGCATAGCCTGTCATTGCCACTATGCTATACGGCAGACTCCACAGTGTTGATATTCCACTATAGTGAAGATCCTCAGTTCGGAAAGGACACGATTGTCATTCGTCAAAAGAATACCCCTTATTTCCTGTCAATGGAATGCGGTTATCAAATGAAACAATCAATTACAGGCGAAAGCCACAGTCGTAACCAGTTAGATTCTATTCATATTCAAAATCCAGACGCCGGCATTCATGGAACAGAAAATCTTCAACTCTACTATTATTAGTCTGGCGCTTTGCCTGCTGATAATCTGTCCGATACAGGCACAGAATGAGCCTGCTCCTCCGAGAACGGCTTCTAATTCTTCGCAAACGGAAAAGGAAAAAACAGATGAAGAGACTTTTCCGCTATATAACGGTGTAACTGTAAGCGTGGATTTATGGGGAATAGGAAGCAAAGTACTTGGGGGTGACTTCCTGAGTTCGGAAGTGGCTGTTGATGTCAACCTTAAAAACCGCTTTTTCCCAATCGTGGAAATAGGATATGGAGGTACCGATACCTGGAATGACAAAGGCACGCACTATAAAAGCAATGCTCCCTATTTCCGGATTGGCATGAACTACAATGCTCTTTTCAAAAAGAAATTCAAAAACTATCTGTTTGTCGGTGTACGTTACGCCATGAGTAGTTTCAAATATGACATAACCACTCTTTCGGTGGATGACCCGGCTTATGGCGGAAGTATCGGAAATCCTAATCAAATAGATAATATCTGGGAAGGTAGCGTACCTTTCGATCACAAAGGAATGAAAGGGTCTATGCAATGGTTTGAGTTTTGCGCCGGTATTCGCGCACATATCTGGAAAGACCTGTATATGGGATGGGCATTGCGTATGAAATACCGTATGAAATCATCCGGAGATACCTATGGTGAACCATGGTATGTACCGGGGTATGGCAGAAATTCTTCCAATACAATGGGAGTAACTTATACAATCACTTATAAACTACCACTTTAAACTTATGACTACATTAGAGATTTGGTTGCTTGCATTAGGACTCGCAATGGACTGTTGTGCTGTTTCTATAGTCAGTGGCATCCTTTTGAAACGTATGCAATGGCGCCCCATGCTGATTATGGCTTTTTTCTTCGGACTGTTCCAATCCATCATGCCCCTGCTGGGGTGGATAGGCGCCAGTACTTTCAGCCACTTAATAAAGAATCTGGATCATTGGATTGCTTTTGTTATTCTTGCTTTTCTGGGCGCCCGTATGATAAGAGAGTACTTCAAAGAAGAAGAAAGCAAACAGGAATATGACCCGAAAAAACTGAAAGTAGTGTTGGCGTTAGCCATAGCAACCAGCATTGATGCATTAGCTATCGGAGTGTCATTTGCGTTTTTAGGAATGCGGAACTTTTCAGAAATACTTCCTCCTGTTTCCATCATCGGTTTTGTCTCATTCTCCATGTCGCTCATAGGATTAACGTTCGGCATCCGTTTCGGCTGTGGTGTTGCGCGGAAATTGCGGGCAGAACTCCTGGGAGGTATTATTCTGATTATTATCGGAACCAAAATACTGATCGAACATCTGTTTTTCAGTTAAGCGTCGCTTCTTATGGAAAGGAAAGCACAAAGATATTTTTTATGGGTCGCCCTTCTTGTATTGGGAACAATCTGGATACTTGCCAGCCACAACCGCACGACTCCCTATCAAACGGCAGACGGAATGATATTCGGCACCTATTATCATATCACCTATCAATGTGACAGCGATCTGAAAGCCGAAATAGACAAAGAATTAAAACGCTTTGACGGATCGTTATCCCCTTTCAACGATACAGCCACTATTACACGAGTCAATCGTAATGAGGATATCACACCTGATACTCTTTTCACGAATGTGTTCCGTCGCAGTATGGAGATTTCCAAAGAAACAGATGGGGCGTTTGATATCACCATAGCTCCATTGGCAAATGCCTGGGGCTTTGGTTTCAAGAAAGGAACGTTCCCCGATTCGGTTATGATAGATAGCTTGCTGGAAATCACAGGATATTCAAAAGTAACTTTATCCGAAGAAGGAAAAGTTAGAAAATCGGATGAACGCATAATGCTTTCGTGCAGCGCTATTGCAAAAGGATATGCAGTGGATATAATAAGCCGGTTGCTCGCTAAAAAAGGTATCAGGAATTTCATGGTAGATATAGGCGGAGAGGTTGTTGTACGCGGAGAAAATCCGAAGAAAGATTTGTGGCATATCGGAATAAACAAACCGGTAGACGATACTACGCCAGCCAGCCAGGTATTACAGACGGTACTGAACGTAACAGACGTGGGTATTGCCACTTCCGGAAACTATCGGAACTTCTATTATAAAGATGGGAAGAAATACGCACACACCATTGACCCGAGAACCGGATATCCTGTGCAACACAGTATCCTGTCTGCCACCGTAATAGCGAAGGACTGTATGAGCGCCGATGCCTATGCCACCGCTTTTATGGTAATGGGGCTGGAAGAAGCCGAACGCTTTGCAGATGCACATCCGGACATAAACGCCTACTTCATCTATACGGATAAGAAGGGAGATTTGCAGATGTACTACACCAAAGGAATGAAGCGGTTTGTTGCTTCTAAATAGGGAAATAACGTTACTTGTTTATTTGTAAAACACAAAATATACTGCCAGTATCAGGCAAATAAAAGCCGCAAAATGATTCCAGTGTAATGTTTCCCCTTTAAACAAAAGCGTGGAGAATACCGTGAAGATAACAAGCGTTATTACTTCTTGAATGACTTTTAGTTGCATCAACGAAAAGGGGCCGCCATTGCCTAAAAAGCCGATACGATTTGCCGGTACTTGGCAGGAGTATTCGGCAAGAGCTATCACCCATGAAAATAAAATGACTGCATATAGCGGCCAGTTTGCGATAACTTTCGTTTCTTGCAATTTCAGATGGCCATACCAGGCAAAAGTCATAAAAATGTTAGAGACTATCAACAGTAAGATAGTATAAAAGCCTTTCATTTCGATTATAAATGTTTAAGCGTTGATTAATGAATTTGAATTATCTGTTTTCTGAGGCAGCAGTTCTTCCTGAACATTGGTCATACTTCCCCATAGGCTGTATCGGGCTTCCGGGTTCATTTCTTCCAACTGGTGTAAGATTCCTTTCATGTCACTGCGATGGGACTGCGCCTCATAGGGACAGTTTTTCACTTGCTTGCGATATCCCCGTATCTGTGCCAATTCCACTAAATCGGACTCATGTATCAGGCACATCGGGCGAATAATTGTCATATCAAACTTCTTCATCACCAAGCGTGGCGGCATAGAACTGAATGCTCCCTGGAAAGTAACATTCATCAATAGAGTTTCCAGAATGTCATCCATGTGATGTCCCAGTGCTATTTTATTACAGTTATGTTCCTTGGCTACGGTAAACAAAGCCTTGCGACGATTCCAGGAACACAGAAAGCAGGGAGATTTGCGGGTATCGGTACTGGCGTCGAACTCCGTTTCGTACAAAACAAAAGGTACTCCAAATGATTCCACATAATTACGCAGATACTCTATATCGCTTTGGTAAGGGATATTCCTCATCACAACATGAACTGCCATTATCGAAAACTTCGGTTTATAAACACGGGCACGTTTCGACAATAATTCTACCAGCGCCAAAGAATCTTTGCCGCCGGAAAGTCCAATAAGAATTTTGTCTCCGTCTTCTATCAGACCATACTCCACCATTCCTTTACTAAACCGCTTTTCAATACGGCGGATAGTCTTGTCTTCTCTTGTATATTGCACCATGATATTTGTAGCCTGTAATCTTTGGCGCTGCAAAAGTAAGAAACAGTTTTGACTTAACAAATTCTATCTGCCGCAAACCATTTTGTGTCTCTTTTACAAATTATCTTGTGATGTTTTTGTAACTGTTGACACAAAGCGGTTTGCGAGTTCTGATTTATTTTTCATTTTATCCTTAACCTGCATTATTCATACTGCAGGAGTTAAGAGGTTGTCAGTTTGTCACTTTGTA
>NZ_DBDF01000206.1 GCF_002293435.1 Bacteroides sp. UBA939
TTGATCGGATAATGGTACAAGACATTATTCTTTTCAAACAGAACAGGGTCGCTGACAAAGTCATTATAGATAGTATAATCCCCGACAATGATGTTCGGACTCTTGATTACGGTATTCAGGTAGATCGTTTGAGAATCGTTTCTTCTCGGATATATTTTTTTGTTCATTGTAAATCAATTTGTTATTAAAGATATTATTCATATTAGATAGCGGCAGGTAAAGCCACAAAGAATCGGGAATGACAATCTTGCCATTCCTGTCGTTTAATAACAAACTCATATACAACGTTGCCACTTCATAGTTAATCACAAAAGTAGTATTTTTAAAGTTAATATGAAAAAAAAGAGTATCTTTTACAGCCTATGACAACGAAGAAGGAAATTCTTTGTAGACTTTAAGAGCTACGAAGCAAATGCAAACATGGGCCTCAATTCTCCGAGTCGTGAAATGGAAAATCGGTCTTATAAACAACCTGAAGCATCCTCGACAAAAGTATCTGCTAACAGTGAAAGGGGTGGGCGTTTACAACTCATTGGAAAGAGGTGTTTAGGCGGTAGACATTTGTTTAAAAAGAAGCAAAAAGAAAGTCCGGCGGAAAGTTTCGCCGGACTTCTCTATTACTAAACTAAGAAACTGCTTTACCTCTTCTAAGCATTGGTTTCACTCAAAACGGTTAAAGAGTAAAGGATTTCCTTATTTCTTTTCCGGTCTTGGCAACAATGCTTTCCGGGAAAGCTTGAATTTTCCGGTCTTCGGATCAATATCAAGCAGTTTTACTTCGATTTCGTCACCTTCCTTGATGCCTGCTTCTTCTACGGTATCCAGACGCTTCCAGTCAATTTCTGAAATGTGCAGCAAACCGTCCTTGCCCGGCAGGAATTCAACGAAAGCGCCATAAGGCATGATGGAGCGTACCTTACCTTTGTACACTTCACCAACTTCCGGTACAGCAACAATGCCTTTGATCAGGCGCATAGCGTCTTCGATGCTCTTCTTGTTGGTTCCGGAGATTTCGATTCTTCCGATGTTGTCCACTTCTTCGATGGTGATAGTAGCGCCGGTTTCTTCCTGCATGCCTTGGATGATTTTTCCACCGGGGCCGATAACTGCGCCAATGAATTCTTTAGGAATAGTCATCATCTCGATGCGCGGAGCATGAGGTTTTAGTTCTTCGCGCGGTTCCTGGATAGTTTCCAGAATCTTGCCGAGGATGTGCAGACGTCCTTCTTTTGCCTGGTTCAAGGCACGTTCCAGAATCTCATAAGACAAACCGTCAACCTTGATATCCATCTGTGTAGCAGTGATACCATTCTTTGTTCCGGTTACTTTGAAGTCCATATCACCCAAGTGGTCTTCGTCACCAAGAATGTCGGACAGTACGGCATACTTGTCTTCGCCTGCATTCTTAATCAATCCCATTGCGATACCTGATACCGGCTGGTTAATCTTCACACCTGCATCCATCAATGCCAGAGTTCCGGCACATACGGTAGCCATGGAAGATGAACCGTTGGATTCGAGGATGTCGGATACTACACGTACAACGTACGGATAGTCAGCAGGAATTTGTCCTTTCAGCGCGCGCCATGCCAAGTGGCCATGACCGACTTCGCGACGACCTACGCCACGTTGCGCTTTGGCTTCTCCGGTGGAGAAAGGAGGGAAGTTATAATGTAGCAAGAAGCGTTCCTTGCCGTGTTCGAGTACGTCGTCGATAATCTTTTCGTCCAGCTTGGTACCCAAAGTAACGGTGGACAGAGATTGGGTTTCGCCACGGGTGAAGACAGCCGAGCCGTGAGGTCCGGGCAGGTAGTTGACTTCACTCCAGATGGGGCGTATCTCGTTAGTCTTACGTCCGTCGAGGCGTTTGCCTTCATCCAGAATGCTGCGGCGCATGGCTTCTTTTTCTACATCGTGATAATACCGGGCGATTAGCGGAGCTTTTTCTTCCAGTTCTTCTTCACTGAATTGTGCTTTGAATTCTTCGCGGATGGCATCGAAAGCATTCATGCGTTCGTGCTTATTGTTGTTGCCGGAAGCAGCGATGGCATAAGCCTTGTCGTAACATGCTTCGCGAACGGCTTTGCGCAGTTCTTCGTCGTTTACTTCGTGGCAATATTCGCGTTTTACGGTAGAACCAACTTCTTCCGCCAGCTCCATTTGAGCCTTGCACTGTATCTTGATTGCTTCGTGAGCAGCCTTCATGGCGTTCAGCAAATCAAGTTCGGATACTTCGTTCATTTCCCCTTCCACCATCATGATGTTTTCATAAGTGGCGCCGACCATGAGGTCCATGTCTGCTTCTTCAAGCTGTTCGAAAGTCGGGTTGATAACGAATTGCCCGTCGATGCGTGCTACGCGTACTTCGGAAATAGGTCCGTTGAAAGGGATATCTGAAACTGCGAGAGCGGCAGAAGCTGCGAGTCCTGCCAATGCATCCGGTATATCAATGCCGTCTGCGGAGTAAAGGATAATATTTACGTATACCTCTGCATGGTAATTGTCAGGGAATAAGGGGCGGAGAGCGCGGTCAACGAGGCGGCAAGTGAGGATTTCATAATCGGAAGCACGTCCTTCGCGCTTAGTGAAACCACCGGGGAAACGTCCGAATGAGGCGAATTTTTCTTTGTACTCTACCTGTAACGGCATGAAATCTGTTCCGGGAACTGCGTCCTTGGCGGCACAAACAGTAGCTAAAAGCATGGTGTTGCCCATACGAAGCATTACAGATCCATCTGCCTGTTTTGCCAGCTTTCCCGTTTCGAGCGTGATGGTTCTGCCATCAGGAAGCTCGATCGTCTTAACAATTGGGTTAATCATAAAAAATGTTTTATCTATATTTTCTTTCAAAATTCCTGCAAAGATACATATTTATTCATGTAATGGGGTGAAAATGAGATAAAAAGTTTGTATTTGACGTTTTTTAAAAAGATTCCGGGTGTAAGAATGCGGAGAAAATGCTTTGACTAAGTAGCTGTTTAGGCTGATAATAATTAAAAAAAGGAAACCCAAAACAGTTTCTAATCTCGAAAAGAACTATATTTGCACGTTATTTCTAATATAGAATAAGAAGTTAAATATGAAAAAGATCTGTTTTGTTGCGTTTACTGCTTTGGTTTTAAGTGCATGTAGTTCTGAATCGAAATTCAAAGTTGAAGGTGAAGTTTCAGGTGCCGACGGCAAAATGTTGTATCTGGAAGCTGCGGCATTGGCAGGTATTGTGCCTTTGGATTCCGTGAAATTGAAGGGTGACGGTTCGTTCGGTTTCAAACAAGCGCGTCCGGAGTCTCCGGAATTTTATCGTTTGCGTGTGGACGATAAGGTCATTAACTTTTCGGTGGACTCTACGGAAACAGTTCAGATAAATGCTCCTTATATAGATTTTGCAACCGCATATACGGTGGAGGGTTCGGCAAACAGCACCAAAATAAAGGAACTGACATTGAAGCAGATAAAATTGCAGAGTGAGGTCAACGCATTAATCAGAACGATGCAGGCATATCAGATTGGTGCGGATGTTTTTGAAGATAGCCTGGCTGCGTTGATGAAGAATTATAAGGATGATGTGAAAATCAAGTATATCTATTCCGCACCGAATACGGCTGCCGCTTATTTCGCTCTGTTCCAGAAGTTGAACAACTATCTTATTTTCGACCCGCTGAACAACAAGGAAGATATTAAATGCTTTGCAGCCGTAGCAACGAGTCTGAATAACTACTATCCTCATGCCGACCGCTCAAAGAATCTTTATAATATTGTGATTAAAGGGATGAAGAACACCCGTACGCCGCAACAAAAGGTGATGGAACTGCCGGAAGAGGTTGTCTCCGAAACCGGTATTCTGGAAATCAGTCTGCGTGATATGAAAGGTAATGTTCGTAAGCTGAGTGAACTCAAAGGTAAAGTCGTATTGTTGGATTTTACCATCTATCAGAGTGCGGCTTCTACTCCACACAACTTCTTGCTGAACGATCTTTATACCAAATATAAAGACCGGGGATTGGAAATATATCAGGTATCGCTTGATGCAGACGAACATTTCTGGAAAACAACAGTGGACAATCTTCCCTGGGTTTGTGTAAGAGATGCAAATGGTATTTACTCGAATATTGCTGCTATGTATAACGTTCAGTCGGTTCCCGAGATTTTCCTTATAAACCGTAATAGTGAGTTAAGCGCCCGTGGCGGAACAATAAAAGACCTGGAAGCAGCAGTAAAAGCGCTACTGTAACTTGTTATAAATTAGAGGCTTTCATTTAAACATGTTACAAAGCAGCTATTTTTGCTTGACATGTATTGATTAAAAGCCTATCTTTGCAGAAGAAAAAAGTGAGGAGGGTTCCAGCATGCTGACCATGTTGGAATTCTTTTTTGTTATAACACCATTTTTAAACTTAAAAGGAGGAAAACTGTATGGCTTATATGTCAGAAGAAGGCTACAAGAAATTGATGGCTGACTTGAAAGAACTGGAAACGGTGGAACGCCCTAAAATATCGGCGGCGATTGCTGAGGCGCGTGACAAGGGAGACCTGTCGGAAAATGCAGAATATGATGCGGCTAAAGAAGCACAAGGTTTGCTTGAAATGAGAATCAATAAGCTGAAAGCTGTTATTGCAGATGCTAAGATTATTGATGAATCTAAACTGAAAACAGATTCCGTACAGATACTGAACAAGGTGGAACTGAAGAACGTGAAGAACGGTATGAAGATGACTTATACCATCGTTTCGGAAAGTGAAGCCAATTTGAAAGAAGGTAAGATTTCCGTTAATACCCCGATTGCACAAGGATTACTTGGTAAGAAAGTCGGTGATATAGCTGAAATCAAAGTGCCGCAGGGCATGGTAAACCTTGAAGTAGTGAACATATCATTTTAATGTAGAAGGCAGGTCCGCGTATGGACTTGCCTTCTTTTATATATCTATATATTACAAAAGCTATGGCAACAATATTCAGTAGAATTATCGCAGGTGAAATACCTTCTTATAAGGTAGCGGAAGACGATAGGTTTTATGCTTTCTTAGACATCAATCCGTTGGTGAAAGGTCATACACTGGTGGTTCCCAAGCAGGAAGTAGACTATATCTTCGATTTGAGTGACGAAGATTTGGCGGCGATGCACGTTTTTGCCAAGAAAGTGGCGCGTGGCATCGAAAAGGCTTTTCCTTGCAAGAGGATTGGTGAAGCTGTAATCGGTCTGGAAGTGCCTCATGCACACATTCATCTTATTCCTATTCAGAAGGAATCCGATATGTTGTTCTCTAACCCGAAGCTGAAACTTTCTGATGAAGAATTTAAGGCGGTTGCCGAAGCAATCCGGGCTGCACTCTGAAAAACATTTTTTTCTTCCTTTATAAAATAGAACCGGGAACTGGGTGTGATACTCAGTTCCCGGCTTTTTTTTCTTCACATAGTCTTCAGCGATTCTGGGGTTACCCCAAGCCGTTTCACCGCCGCTGGCTTCGAGCGTGTTTCCTATATTCCAGCCCGCATACATTTTAGCCGCCAATGTGAGGGCGTTGCTTTCCATACCGACGTCAGGCAATTCACCGGCAAGCTGTCTCACTGTAACGGTTTCCGTAAGGTTACCGCCTTTCACGGTAATGACGGCAGTACGATCGTTCGTATCAGGATTCGCTTCTACCTCCACCGTATATCTAAGTACTGTGGCCGAATTGGATGTAGCGCGGGTTATCGTACACCAATTCTGATTGCTGGTTGCTTCCAGCGGTACATTCGATTTGATAGAGAGCGTGCTCGTACCTTCAGCATTGGAAAAAGCCATTCCGTTGGTCAGAAAGTTTTCGGGGATTGTGATTTCCGGTGTAACCGGTTCATCTTTGCTGTCGCAGGCTGCTACAAAGGGAAAAAGGAACAGTGCCAGCAGTGCCAGATAATTACTCAGATGTTTAATGGCATCTTTCTTAATAAGTACATTTGTACATAAAAACAGAGAAAGTATGAAACGACTACTGATAGAAAAACTTATCCGCCGGATTTACCGTGTCCGCAAACCGGATGTACCTCTGAAAGCGTATGAAGACTTGCAATCATTCAAAGTATTTCTGCTTGATGTTGGTCTGCTGCGGGTCATGAGCGGATTATCTCCTAAAGTATTTATTGAAGGAAGCCGGATATTTGAAGAGTTTAAAGGGGCGCTGACGGAGCAATATGTTCTGCAGGAACTTTCTCTCTTTCCTCAACTCAATGCCAATTATTATTGGACTTCCGATGCAAATGCCGAAGTTAACTTCCTTTTCTCCAATGGTCTTCATGCATATCCATTGGAAGCTAAAGCCGGGAATAATGTACACGCTAAAAGTCTGAAAGTTTACGATAAGGAATATAATCCGCAGTATCTTTTCCGTACCAGTCTATTGCCGTACGAAAAGAATGGGAATTTAGTGAACGTTCCGCTGTATTTGCTGTTTGCTCTACCCAAAGTGCTTGTTCTTCCTTAAGCAAGTGTCCGCTTCATTTACTGATAATGTCGTTTCTTCTTGCTGAGTCTGAATTTTAATTGTGCTTTCAGTGCCCAGTGATGGTCGCATTTTCCCTTAGCTCCTTCCTTCCACATCCAGCGGGCGGAATATTCTGCACCGAATCCTAATCGGGGAATGATATAATAATAGATTTGAATGTCGGCACCTGCGGCGAATCGGGTGAAAGAAAAATCATCTTTCCCGAACTTGCCGTAATGGGGTTCTTGTTCATTGTTCTCCTGCTCATCATCAATCATTTCAACTTCCGGATCATACTCTTCTCTATAGATGTACTGCCAGTTGTTCCATCCAAGCGTGGGGCCGATGCCTACTCTAAAGTGTTTCCAATAAAAAGTATGCAATAAGTTTATGTTGTAATATTGTGTTAGATGACTCCATTCCGAAGGCTCCATAGTAAAGGCATAACCGGTAACACCAGTTTCAGCCGTCAAGATCAATGTTCGGTTTCGACAATAGGCATATTCCAACCCGGCACCGACTCCAAACATGAGCATGTAGGAACTATCCCAGGTTTCATGTGAAGGGATATAGTTCCACTGATTATAAGCAATATCATTAGTAAAAACCAGATTCCATCTACCTTTTGGCACATCGTACTTCCCAAGTTTCTTCGGCACATCTTGAGCCATACCGTATTGCAAAGAAAGCAGGAAACAAAAAAGAATACCCGCAAAGAAGCGGAGCTTACACTTAGGCGAGTTGTGTGAAATTAAATGATTCATAGTATTTCTTTTCTAAAGTAAATATCGCTATAACTTAAATACATTGGAAACGGAAATACTGCTTAACCTGTATTATTCATGCTTCAGGAGTCTATAAGCAGAAGCATGAATAATACAGGATAAAGAACTACCGATTGACTACAAAATTACGAATCTGGCACTCGGTTTTATCTCCTTTAGCCACTCGTAACTGCAAAGTATGAGGCCCTTGGGCAAGTTCCGTTTCCAGCATATATACCCACGGAATATATAAATTCAGGCTCCAGTCTGTGAAAGTATCCAGTTTCTTGTAAGGAGCGCCGTCCACACTATACTCCAAAACACAAGCCTCCGGACCTGCCACGCAGAAAATACCTACTGCGCGCCCTTCAAAAGAGAAAGAAAGAGTAGCGCCGGCACGGTCTGCCACCAGCATGGGAACATGTACGAATCCTTTGCGCGTATTCGCTTTTACTACGGGCGTCCAGTCATCAACCACTTTCCAGCCGCGAAGCTGTTTTGCCGAATGGATATCGACGAACTTGCCTTTATCGTAAGAATAAGTATCTATCGGTTGCTCCGGCATTTCGTGCGGTAGAACCGTTTTCTTGATAACGTCTCCGCTCCACTCTAAATCGAACAGACGATTGATGGCGGCTGCATAGTACTTATGACCGTTCCAATGCGGATGCGTACCTCCGAAGTATTCCCAGTCGAATTCACCATCACGCATGCGGTGCGCTACCTCTTCTGCTGAATTGATGGAGGAAACCTGATAGTAGTTGGCTACGCATTCGTGGTTCATAATTACTTGAGGTTGCATACCTTTATTTAATAAAGGAATGAAAGGGTCGTAAATGAAATGCATCATGACAATATCCATTTCCGGATTGGCAGTCCGCGCATGTCTGACGATGCCTTCCATGCCACGTATCTGCCGGATATAATCGAAATGATTGGTGTCGTCGTTTACTGCGGCTTCTACAAACAATAAATCGGGTACACCTTTCTGTAAGACGTCGTTTTCAAAACGGTAGGAGTGGGGCGTGCTGCCCGTAGAAGGAATACCGGCATCAATAAAGGTAAACTCTGTTTCCGGGAATCGCTGCTTCAAGTCTTCCTGTATCATATTCCGCCAGCCACGCATTTCGGTTATGGAACCTCCCAGGAATGCTACGCAACCTGTTTTCTCCTTCGTGAATTTCAGATAAGAGTTCGTAAGGCTGCCACGCCGGTGGATAGATTGCTGTTTCTGATAGTCCGGCTGGTTGCGGATAATAAAGTCGATTATAGGCTCTGGGTTTTCAAGGCTATGCGGATGGTGGTCGCAGTCCGGTTTCAAGATAACTTCCACAAGACCGCCTAAGGCGCGATACCGTTCTGCTACAATTTTCATGTTCTGTTCGTAGGGCACAATCTTGTCGCTATCGCCACAAACGGCGATTACCGGAATACCTGCCGCTGCCAATGGTGCCAGATTATCAATCGGATTACCCTTAAAGTTTGCCATGTCAGCGTCGGTAAGCTCCCATTCTGTGAGCATTCCTTCCCATAAGTTCCGGTTCCGGGTTCCCGGCCAACTGAATACGTTGCATACCGGAGCGTCAACATAGATGCACGCTACTTTATCGGTATTCTTCGCCGCCCAATTGAATGCAAACAATCCCCCACGACTGAATCCTTCCAGGGTTGCTTTCGGGGAGAAGTGGTAGTACCTCCGCATTATATTATAAAAGTCATTACCCAGGCGTACGGCATGGGGACTTCCGTAAAGATGCGTCAAATCATAGTAAACCACATGGAAGCCTTTCTCCAGCAAGGCTTTGTCTGCCCACGCGAAAGCGCCGAAGAAAGCGGGACGCCAAATCCAGGGACGCCCCTCGGCAACCTTATTGGGAGCTACGACAATAGCTTGGCGTGTATTGCAAATGAAATCATAACGGTCAAAACCTTCCCATTGTGATTTCTTTCCCGGGAAAGGTTGATCGGTCGGGATGGACGCTTCAACTTCATTGCCGGTCAGCGTGCGGTAAAGTTCGCCGGCTATCAGCGCAGCTCCCTGCTCGTTGGGATGAATGCCGTCGGTATAGAAATCGGGATGAGGCTTCATGGGTGTGTAGAGGTCTACTACAGGTAAATGACGTTTCTTGGCAACACTTCGTATAACCGGTATGATGCCGTTTGTGATAACGCTGTCGTTGATACCGAAGTTGCCATTAACGGCTGGTACAGGCAGACAAAGGTATATCTTGGGGCGTGAAGGCAAGCCTTGGAGGATGTCCAGCATCTCAACCAAATCTTTTTTGAAATCTTTTCCGTAGCGCCAGTTCCACGGTTTACTGTCGTTTGTGCCCAACTTAATGGTTACGATGTCCGGTTCAAAAGCCTGAAGTTCGCGGAATTCCGGTTCGTGCATATACGGGCGGTCACCTTTATTTAATAGGACACGTCCGCTAAGTCCGAAGTTGCGAACGTCGTATCCTTTGCCCAATAACTGCGAAAGCAGTCCCGGATAACTGTTTTGGAACTGGTTTTTAATGCCCGAACCGTACGTTATACTATTGCCGATACATGCAATCTTCACGGTTTCCTTTTCTTGCGCTACTCCCCACAGGCAATATATGCACAAGAAAAGCACGCAAATGCTTCTTCTTTTCATGGTATTTGAGTTAATTCGATGTTTTTATAACGTTTTAAAACGATACAAAGATATGTTTTTAGCCTGAATTATTCATAGTGTAAGTACTTCGTGATAATTATTTTATACTATTAATGAGAATTTGGCGAAGCGGAGTTTCGCTAAATTCTCATTAATGACGAGACACTTATGAATAATGCAGGTTAGTTCATAGTGATACCGGCAGAGATAAACCTATTTGGTACAGTTATCCTGATTTAACCTACATTACTCATACTGTAGGAGTTGCGTTACCCAACGAGGACTAACGCATTACCCCTGATTTAAGCTGCATTATTCATACTGCAGGAATTAAGGGGATTGTCATTTTGTCA
>NZ_DBDF01000230.1 GCF_002293435.1 Bacteroides sp. UBA939
AAATATCGCATTCTCAGCCAACTTAAAATACAAAGTGACAAAGTGACAATTCCCTTAACTCCTGTAATATGAATAATACAGGTTAAGGTAACGTTTCTATAGCTCTCCATATACAGCATTACTTTCTGAATAAGCGGGTGGAACGCATCAAGGAATTAGGATGAGTTTGTATCCGATTCCCCGCACGTTGACAATGCGGATGCGTTTGTCCTTGGAGAGCTTGTGGCGCAGTTTGGTGATGAAGACGTGCAGGCTGCGGGAGTTGAAGAAGGTGTCGTCTCCCCAGAGGTCGAGCAGGATGTTGCGGGTGTTGACTACCTGGTTGCGGTTTTCGCACAGGCGTTTCAGTATTTGGGCTTCGCGGTGGGAGAGTTCTACTTCTGTTGCGGTATGGGAAGCTTCTTCTGTTGCGGCATGAGAGGAAGCTATTCCGGCATGGGAGGGAGTTTCTGCCGCTGCGGTATGTGAGAGTATTTGTGTGGCGGAGTTGAAGTGGTATTCGCCTATCCCGAAGCAGGTTTCTTCCTGTTTGGGGGCTTCTTTGAAAGTGAATGCTTTGCCTGCTAATGCCTTGATGCGTACGATGAGTTCCTGCATACCGAAGGGCTTTTTCAGGTAATCGTTTGCGCCGAGTTCGAAGCCTTCTACTACGTCGTTGATGGCGGAACGGGCGGTGAGGAAGAGTACGGGGGTTTGTTTGTCCGTTTGGCGGATGTGGCGCACCATGGTGAAACCGTCCATGCGGGGCATCATGACGTCGGCTACGAGCACGTCGGGGCGGAGGTCGAAGAAGAGACGCAGGCCTTCTTCGCCGTTGTGGGCGGTGTGGATGATGAAGTTCTGGCTTTCGAGTGTGTCTTTTATAATCATGGCGAGGGTTTGTTCGTCCTCTACCAGTAGTACTTTGATTTTGTTCATATTGTTAATTGGGTTTTAAAACAAATCATATTGTGTATTTAATGTAAGCCACGATGTGCATTCGGAATGAGCCGCGATGTGTATTCAGAATAAGCTACGATGTATTCGGAACAAGCCGCGATGTTATCCTCAGATGCGGATTGTAAATGTACTTCCTTTCCCCGGTACGCTGTTCACGGTTACGGTGCCGTTGTGCCGGTCTATCATGGTTTTCACGTAGAAGAGTCCCAGACCGTAGCCTTTCGTATCGTGCAGGTTTCCTGTCGGTATCCGGTAGAATTTGTCGAAGATGAGTGACTGCTTGTCGGCGGGAATGCCTGTGCCGTGGTCGGTGACGGAGATTTCTACTTGACTTGCTTCTGCCTTCGGGTAACTTGCTTCCGCCTTCAAACAATTTGCTTCTGTCTTTAAGCAACCCGCTTCTGTCTTCAAACAACTTGCTTCCGTCCTGCAGCAGCGGATTTCGATGTCGGCTGCTACGGGAGAGTACTTGATGGCGTTGTCTATCAGGTTGCTGAGGATGTTGCTGAAGTGGGTGCGGTCGGCGGTTACGGTCAGGTCTTGGGGCCGGATGTGGAGGCGGACTTCTACGGGTTTGCCTGCTTTGAGCTTGTGCTGCTCGATGAGGGGTGGGAAGAGGTCGCACAGCGGGAGCGCTTCGGGATGCAGGCGGAATGTTTCGCGACGTTCCATGCTCATGGAGAGTATCTGTTCTACGAGCCGGCTGAGGCGTTGCAGTTGCTGCTGGCAGATGGTGAGGTATTTGTTGCGTTGTTGCGGGTCGGCGGCGAGGTTGAAGTTGAGCAGTGCATCGTTGGCGGCGTAGGCTACGGCGATGGGGGTTTTGAGTTCGTGGGTGATGTTGTTGGTGAAGTCGCTTTTCATTTCTTCGAGTGTCTTCTGGCGCAGGATGGTGTGGATGAGGAACCAGAAGGAGAGGCTGAGTATGAGGAGGATGATGAGGGATGTGGCGAGGATGCCGCTCATCTGCCGTAGTATGATGTGGTCGATGGGTTCCATCGTAAGGCGGTAGGACTGGTGGGAGTGGATGTCGAATGTGTAGTTGTATTGCTTAGCCTGCTTGCCGGGCAGGTAGGTGGAGTCGCCGGCAAGGGCTATGGTGTCGGTGAATACGAGTGTGGAGTCGAGGTTGGCACCGGTGTGAAGGCGCTCCAGGCGGTGGGGGATGAGGATGCCTTTCTCGCGCAGGAGGTGGGTGAGGATGCTGTCGTAGGCGGCGATGTCCGGGTCGGAGAGATGGTCTATGCCCGAGTGTATGCCGCGCTGGAGGAAGGCGGCGAGTTCAGCCATCGTGTCCCGGTTGCGCAGCATGAGGTTCAGTCCGTTGTCGGTTCTGAGGGAGGCGTAGGGTTCGGCTGCGTCGGCGGCGGTGTCCTGGTGTACGGTGGTGCTGCTGCGGACGAAGGTCTTCCCCGTGTCCGACTCGTATCCGGCGGAAACGTTCACTTCGCCGTGTTGCTCATTGGCCTCGCGCATGCGTTCTATGCGGAGCATCATTTCCTTGTAATCGCTCATGCGCATGGCTTCCACGATGCTTTGTTCGAGGTCGCGTTTCATGGTGCGGTATAATCCCGTGAGCCAGTATGCCTGGTAGGCGAAGATGCCGAGCAGGGAAGTGATGACGAGTGTGGCGATGAGTCTGAAAGGTAGTTTCATGCAATCCTCCTGTGCGTTAATTATGAGGAAACAAAGATAGGAAAGATTACCGATGGGCGGATAAGTGATAAGACTAAATAACAGTTCTGGTAACAGTAGATAAGACTTCGTAAGTGGGGGATAACATAAAGTCCGGCAGATTTCCACGTTCTTTGCCGTGCAGAAGCGCAAGAGGGGGCGTACTGTACAGGCATCTTGTACTGTTCAGACCTCCTTAACTCCTGATTCGCATGAATAATAACGAACTATTTAAAACCAAACGAACATGAAACGTAATCCCTTTCTCCCCCTGATGATGCTTTGCATCCTGAACACCTCCCTCTCCGCACAGGAGCGGCCTGCAAACCCCGACCCGGCACGCGACGAACGAGTTCTCAGCGCCGACAGCCTTATCACCACCGACGCCCCTCTGGACAGTCTTTACCAATCCCTCCCCGAAGTCATGATTACCGGACAGCGCCCCATCGTGAAAGCCGAGCCGGGCAAGCTGGTATACGACCTCCCTCGGCTCATCCTTAACCTCCCCGTCGACAACGCCTACGATGCCCTGAAGCACCTTCCCGGCGTAACCGAAATGAACGGCGCACTAACCCTGGCAGGGCGAAGCGTGACCATAGTGCTGGACGGTAAAGTAACTACCATGTCCCCCGAACAGCTCTACACTCTGTTGCAAACCATCCCCGCCGGCCGCATCCAGACAGCCGAAGTGATGTACAACGCCCCCGCACACTATCAGGTGCGCGGCGCACTCATCAACATTACACTGCTGCAATCCACCTCCTCCTCTCCATCCTGGCAAGGTGAAGCCTACGCACACTACCGGCAGAAGTACTACGAAAACTTCAACCAACGTGCCAGCCTGATATACAACCGCCGCCGCTTCTCCGCCGATTTCCTCTACTCGCACACCCACGGACGCGGTTATGTCCTCACCAACAAAGAAGCCCTGCACTCACAGGCCGATGGCTCCGTGCACCACATCACCACCCACGAAGCAGGCCGCAGCCGCTCGCACACCCACAGCTTCCGCCTCGGCGCCGATTATAACATCGCCGACGCCCACCGGTTGAGTCTCGTCTACAACGGAAGCTACACCACCTACCACAGCCTGATGGACATCTCCGGCACACAGCAATCCCACACCCTCAGCAATAGCCGCAACTATCTGCACAACGCCCGCTTCGACTACCTCACCCCCTTCGGACTGAAAGCCGGAGCCGAACTGACGTATTACCATTCGCCCACCAACCAACTGCTGCACAGCGTCATGCACACCGACGAGCGGGCTGCGCATGGCGATGCACTTGCCTCTCATACTGATGCCCTCGCTTCTCATGCTGATGCACCTGCCTCTCATGCTGATACACCTGCCTCTCATGCCAATACACTCTCCTTTTATACCAAAAACAGCCAGCGCATCAACCGCTGGAAGTTCTTTCTTGCCCAGGAGCATACTCTGAAACATGGCTGGGGACTGAACTACGGCGCCATCTACACCACCAGCATCGACCACAGCTACCAGTATTACTATGACACGGCGGACGGATATTCCCATGCCCCGGCAGATGACTCCCATGCCCCGGCAGACGAAGGTGCTACTCCGGGTAACTCTCCCGCCATTCCCGGCGACATGGCATCCCGCCATCGCGAGCAAACTCTCAACCTCTATGCCGGCTTCAGCAAAACCCTCGGCAGCAACCTCTCCCTCGACGTTTCCCTTGCCGTGGAACATTACCGGACGCCCGTCTGGAATCAGTGGGACTGGTATCCCACCATCAACCTCAGCTACGTACCCTCACCCGCACAAGTCTGGCAGCTTGCCCTGAGCAGTGATAAACGCTATCCCGATTATTGGGTTGTGCAAGATGCCGTCTCCTACCTGGGCGGCGGGTATTCAGAGATACACGGCAATCCTTTCCTGAAACCTGCGCAGCAATATCAACTCCAACTGACGCATGTCCTGAAGAGCAAATACATCTTCAGCGCCTGGTTCACCCATACGAAGGATTACGCTATCCAAACCCTTTATCAATCGCCCGACCGTCTGGTAGAAATCTACAAATACCTCAACTTCAACTACCAGCAACAGGCAGGTTTGCAGGCATCCATACCGTTCAACGTTAAGCAGTGGCTCAACTCCCGTCTCACCCTGATGGGTATATGGCACCAAGAGCGCGATGACGACTTCTGGGACATCCCCTTCAACCGTCGCATCTGCTACGGCATAGTCTCTCTTACCAATACCTTCACCCTTTCCTCAAAGCCCGACTTAAGGCTCACCCTCACCGGCCAGGCTATAAGCAAAGCCACACAGGGCATTTACGATTTGCCCCCGTCTGGCCATGTGAATGCAGCGTTGCGTTATGGGTTTGCCGGCGGAAAGTCCATTCTCAACCTCTACTGTAACGACATCTTCGAGACGGGACAGATAAAACCACGCATCCGCTTCGGCACGCAGCATGTGACGAATAATTATAGCTGCTTCCGCGAGTTCGGCATATCGTTTACGTATAAGTTCGGTGGATATAAGGAAAAGGAGAGGGAGGAGGTGGATACGTCGCGGTTTAAAAATTAGCGAAGCGGAGCTTCGCAAGTTGAATTATGAATTATGAATTTTGAATTATGAATGGTTACGCAATCGTGCTGCATAGCCATTCATAATTCATAATTCAAAATTCATAATTAATTTAGCGCGTAGAGCTAAATTCTCTGTTGGAATTTCAACAACCCGGTATGGATACTTTCCACGAACAGTCCCTGCTTCCTCCCATTCAAGGTATTCATATTCTTGTTGGTAAGTTACGCGTGAATAGTCATTTCTTATCTGGGAAATGGCCTGCACGATATTACTTACAATAAAAATATAGTCTGCATAAGATGAATTATCACTAATATAATACTTAATGTGATAATCCGGAGTGGACAGAATCAATTGCCGGATAAAGTCTCCAAAATCATTCCACTCAATTTTGATATCATCAAAAAGGATTTCACCGTTTTCCAATACATGCAATTCAGAGACATGCTTTGCAGAGTTGAGTTCTTCTTGCAAGTCCTGCCATATATCGGTATCGGCAAAATACCGGCCGGTATATAAAGGGAATGCCAAGTGAGTATAATACCTATCGTCATATTCTCGTATAGGAGGCATGACAGCATACTGTATCCGATTAACACCTAATTCTGCAAGCGACTTTTTCACCTTATTTATATAACTCATTTTTATATCCCGATGGGCGTAAATGACACATGGCTCATACAACATTTCTTCCATGATATTTTGATTCCAGCAGGCAATACACTTTTTCAGGCTATCAAGTGATATCTGTTCTCTTTTATCAGTCCCTGTTCTCCCCCAATGATCAATGAAAAGAAGAGGTTTACCATCAGCAGGATTGTTTTTATCTTCTGCAATCCATAAACTGACATTGCGCCTCGCCTCACTATTCATTCGTTCGGTATATACAGCTTCAGGCAATTGTAAACGATAAGCATAATATATATTCTTACTAAGAATTATCCGGTTGATACTCTCATAATCAATCAGATTTATTCGGGATAATCCTAAAGATAGAACAGACAACAAAACGGCAGAAACCAGCATCCACCTGAAACTCTTTCCATTGAACAGACGCCTGATATTCATCCAGGAATGGCAAAAAAGCATGATAACGATAGGAATGAAAACATACTGATAGCCTGAGAAAGTTTGTATCATATAAATTCCTCCCCCCATAGTAGAACCAATACCCAACACAAACACGTATACCAACCGCGAAAACCAGCTAAGAAAATAAGTATTCATACTCCGTTGGTCATTGACAATAGTCCTCATCCGTGGAGCATGTTTCCCAAGCCTCCTGAGTGGGGCTTCAAACCAATAAGTGAAACAAAGAGATTGTCCTAATATAGTAGCGATATATGCAAAAATGAAATTTAAAAAGCTCACCGTACTATCCGATAATACTAAGACATCGTAGTTTTCCGTCATAAAGAAAAGGATGCGCAAAGCTTCCCGGCAAACATACAAGAAAGCATAAAAACAAATAGCAAACAAAACTCCGGCAATAATACCTGTTATTAACCTGCCACGTGGTATGGCAGGCAAGTTGGAGTAGGCATGCAAATGTTTATGTCTCAGCGCCATGTCGTATAAGTTATAGTAATGATATCCTTCAAAGAAAATATTTCTCCATATCCGGAAAGTTAGTAACTTTACAAAGTTAATGATTATCAGCTATAACATTCTGATATCGCATTAAAATATTCACGCAGAAAAGAAGTCTAATATGAAAACTGTATTCCCCAACAAAAAAGAAAGAGTAAGGTTAATTCCGTACATAGAAATCATCATAGGAACAATCCTGTTCAGTTGGGAAGTTTTTGGCTACATAACTTTATACTCTACGGCTGAGGTTGATGAAATGTTTGGAGGTATTGTTGACTTCTTTAAATATAAAGAAAATACATATAGTCCGGCTTTCTTATGGTCAATCCTGCACCACCTTTCTACTAAAAACATCGGGTGACTACAAATCACTTGCAGTCACCCGACATTTTCATTTTTCGTATTAACGAACTGTTAGTAAAGAGAGAATTTATGTTTTATTTCATAGGTTCCACAGTGTAACCTTGTTGTTTCAACAAATTCAATACACCATTTGTTCCCGGAAGGTGTCCGGCGCCAACAACAAAGAGAGTGGAAGCGTCTTTCATGATGGCAGGCATCTTTTCAATCCATGCTTTGTTACGATTATCCATCAAGGCTTCCATTTCTCCCGGCAACGGGTCGCAGGAATTGCCGTCACGTTCTTCCATCAGTTTCAGAAGTTCGTCCAGTTTTTGTGCTTTATATAATTCATTCATTCGTTTGGTTTGGTCCATTGCCTTATCTATGTCACTAACGAGGCAGTAAAGCAAATTTGCCTGGCGTTGCAATGTGGGGCCATTAAAAAGTATCTCCAATTGCGACTGCGGAGTTTCCAGACCACCGACTTTCTTACCGTTCTGTATAGCTTGCTGTTGGAAGTAACCATCCAATTGCTCTTGCGGATTGAAACCACCGAGATGTTTCATACAAAACATTAGAGTTAATTGCTGGGTGATTAACACAGGTTTTATTTTTGCCAGCATGGCAATATCTGCCATCAGGTTTTCTTTTACCGCTTTGCTTATTACTTCATATTGTTCGGGAGTGAAAAGGGTTTGGAGAGTAGTATCACCCGGCATTACTATATATTGCTGCATTGTTTGCATAAATTCGGGGGACATCATCTCGGACATGATAACTTCACCGTAAACTTGTGAGCTATTCTCCATCGCTTCCGGTAATCCGGCAATGCTATCTTTTATGCTTAGTGGTATCATGTGATGAGTACCTATAATATAAGACGGTTTTTCCTGTCCGTTACCGGAAATTTTCCACAATAATTGTGCATTAGCATTTAGCGTAATGCTGATGAAGAAAAGAATGCCTAAAATCTTTTTCATTGTTTTTTCTTTTTAAAAGTTTACTCTATTTATAAGTCGAAAAGGGCAGATGAAAATCACATTAGACAGGGAAATATTTTGTGTTCGTTCGCGTACCCATTCCTGCCGGGATTAGGGATACTTATGCAGATAAGCATATCTTTTTTTATTTAATTCTGCCGCCGCGAAGCCAGTGTTTGGTATAGTATTGCTCACGGAGGTTACTGACAATGACTCCGTTGCTGGTACTGGCATGAACGAATTTCCCATTTTTGAGATAGATGCCTACGTGTGCAACCTTCTTCTTTGATGCGCGGCTGGTGAAGAATACCAAGTCTCCCTCACGCAATTTGCGTCGGGAGACTTTGGACGATTCTTTAAGTTGCCCGTCAGTACTTCTGGACAGGCTAATATTATATACTTTCTTATAGAGTTGCGAAACCATACCGGAACAGTCTGTGCCACGTTTGCTGTTACCGCCCGACCGGTAAGGAACACCAATCCATTCGGCGGCGGCGATATACAGTGCATGATTATCTTTTCGGTCTATCTCCATCCCAAGGCGGTCGGAAGCCTTTGCCAACACTTTATAGTCGAGGCGTGGCGTTGAGGTTCGGCATGAACTTAGCCCCAGTGCCAATCCGGTAAGTGCAACTATATAAATAAGGTATTTCCTCATTCCTCCTGCTCTTCTTTGATTTCTTCTTCCACTCTTATATTGAAGTAGTCTTCAAGCTCTTTTTCCGCCGAATTGTTCTCATTCCGGATGTCACGTATAATCACTCCATTTTCCAATAAAGCGATGCGAGGGCATACATCTACCGTATGGTTCAGGTTGTGACTGGAGATGATAACCGTAGCCTGGTGATCCTCGTTGTATTTCTTCAACAGATACTTGATGATGGATTGCGAACTTGGGTCGAGAAAGTTAAACGGTTCATCCAGAATCAGTAATTGCGGATGATGCAGCATGGCGGAAATAATTCCGATCTTCTGTTTGTTTCCTGCCGAGAAGTTACGTATAAACTTCTTTTGCCCTATAACTTCATTGTTCATGAAACGTTCAAAGGGAAGCAAGCGTTCGTCAACTTCTTCTTTCTTCAGTCCATACATTTTGCCGATGAAGTAGAAATACTCTTCCGGAGTAAGATAGTCAATCAGGAAACCGTCGTCAATGAAAGCGCCGGTAAACCTTTTCCAGTCTTCACTTTTGCATACATCAATGTCGTTGATGGTCACATTGCCTTTATCGGCTTGCAACAAATCCAGTATCAGCCGGAAGAGGGTGGTCTTACCCGCCCCGTTATTACCTACCAAGCCCAGCATGTCACCTTGTCCGATGGCATATTTTTCAATATCTACGGCTTTCTTTTCACCGAAGTTCTTTTGGAGATTATTGATTTGTATCATATAATTTGTCGTTTAATAATTCGTAGTTATTACTGTCTGCTATCTCTGAATCCTTCCATATTCTTGTAACGGCGCTTCATGAAACGCAGATAAACATTCTTCAGCCAAAGGTTGGAGGTCAGAATAAACCCTCCGCCTATGGCAATCAGCGTCCATGAAGTGGCGGTTTGCCCGATAGTCAGATTCAACAGATAGTTCATTATCAAAGGCACACCAAAGGCTGCACCGGCAATCAGATTCTGTAATCCGGTTCCTACGTTCTGGCGACTGCTCATTTTGGCATTCAAGTCAACGGTCTTGTTGTTGTATATAGCCATCTGGAACATGCAAAAGTAGATAAATCCTATGCTGAATATCGCCCAGGATACACATGTCAGCAACGTTAGTTTGCCCGTAGCAATGGCGGGTATCATCAGTATGAGAGGAACAAGGATGGCAATGCCGTAAACGGTGTATTTGGCACGGAGCAACGTGTATATTGATTCCTTGCGGCTCATTAATCCGTCGATATAATTCCCTTCATAGCTCATGAGAGAGGATAAGAACAGGATACCGAAAATTACGAAGTTATATATGACAATGAAGTTCTTCATGCCTCTTCCGTCATAAACTTCCGTGAAACTAAGTACAAGACTGAAAGCCACTACTACGAGAATAACCGTGCGCAATGCGTTCTTGCAGACCTTATTACGAAGCAATAACTTTAGTTCCAAGCGCATATATTCGCCCACTTCACCGTAGTGGTCCAGGAATTTGTACTCAGATACATGTTTTACTTTCGTATCTTCTACCTTATTGATTTCATTATAAATCAGTCCCTTCATCATTGTGCGGTTGATGAACCACATTACGGCGATAGCAATGAAAATTCCGATGAATGTCAACAGGTTCCCCTGTATGAGGCCCTCTCCCAAATTGACGGACAAGTCAAACAGCGGACTCTTCTCCGGAATGAATAGACCTGCTATAATACCGCCGTAGACTACGACAGGAAGTGTGACCCACCACAACCGTTCTCCGATAAGTGTGCGGCATAGTAAGAACCAATAATTATTGAATACGATAAGCAGCCAGATGCCGATGCAGTAAGTCAGTACGCCTGCAATGCCATAAAACTTAGTAATAGTAATAATGGCAAATGGAACAAACAGGAATAACCAGATGAAGTTAAACCCGTTCAACCCGGAGCGTATCAACAGGAAATCGATAATCCGGTTTCTTTTAACCGGTATCAACAGATATGGTTTTACCTCCTGTGTGGGCGTTTTCTGGAATGGGAAACGCAACAGAAAGTCGAGG
Organism: Bacteroides sp. UBA939; assembly: GCF_002293435.1. GTDB lineage: Bacteria > Bacteroidota > Bacteroidia > Bacteroidales > Bacteroidaceae > Bacteroides. The sequence continues at coordinate 10,774 of NZ_DBDF01000230.1, forward strand.
ATTAGTACAAAGATTAATCCACTGTTCATTACATGGTAGGCTTCTTTTGCCCCACCGGCGAATGCAAATGCGAATGTAGTGCCGAAGAAGATAAGATAACCAGCCCAGAATGTAGTCATAATGTACATCCAGAATTTTCCGAATTTACTCTTTTCGTACATTGGGTTTCGCTTCTCTGATAACTTCCCATGTTTACGTAATTCTATAAAAAGACCCATTGTATTAAATGATTTGAGTGTTTTTATTCTTTTTCCGGACTAATCATTGAGACTTCAACCTCATTTTTCTGCTTGAATAAATCATTGGCAAATTTTTGCACATCCTTTGCTGTGATGCCGTTGATTGTCTGCGTGTAGTCATTAACTCTATTCATACCGGTGTACAAGTATTCGTCAATGCTTCCCAGCCAATAACTGTTTTCTTTCAGATCCTCGGCATGTTTCTTCAGCATGAACTCTTTCACTTTATTCAGGTTCTCTTCAGTTGGGCCTGCATTGGCAAGATTGTCCATTTCACCAAAGATAATCTTCATCAGTTTTTCTCTTTTTGAAGGAGAGGTTTCAAATACAATCTGTACTCCGCCTCTCTCTTTGGGATATTTGGATAAGTTTCCGCCTACGTACACACCATAAGTTCCGCCTTCGTCCTCACGCACCTTTTCAGTATAAATCAAGTTCAGAATCTGAGTGGTCATACTTAGCAGGATGTTATTCTTCAGGTTGTACTTGCAGTCTCCGGTGATGGCAACAAAGTTAGAAGCTTTGGCAGTTTCCTGTTCGCGGATAAACTCGTTCTTGTATACACCTTTGCGGATTTCCTGCTTATTGTCTTTGAAAGTTTCCTTACGGTTGATGGCAGGCAGCGCGCCCAGGTAGGCGGCTATAAGCGGTTTCATTTCTTCTACATCCACATTGCCCACAAAGATAAAGGTAAAGTCACTGGCGTCTTTGTAGCGGTCATTGTACATTGACAGGAGCTTGTCATAGTTCATCTGATCCATCATGTCAGCTTTCAGGCGAATGGAACGCGGATGTCCCATATCTAAAGCATACGTGATACTGTCGCTGAAAGCCACGTTCGGATTCATCGCTTGATTCTGCAATGCAGCTTTGTTACGGTTTACATACGATGCGAAGGCTTCGTCGTCGCGGCGCGGAGCAGTGAATGTCAGATAGGTGAGTTGCATCATGGTTTCAAAATCCTTTGGAGAACAGTTGCCGTTCACCGTTTCCGTCTTGTCACCGATGCCGTAGCTAACGGATGCTTTTTTGCCTGCCAATACCTTCTCCAGGTCGGTAGCGCTGAAATTACCTAAACCGCCGACTGACACAGCGCCCAAGCCATTGATGTTGATGATTTCCGAATCCGGGAATATAGAACTACCTCCCAAGCTTACACCTTTCATCAGAATCTGGTCTGCTTTGAAATCAGTCTTTTTGATAATTACTTTTACGCCATTGGATAAAGTCAACCTGGTGGTGCCAAATACATCGTCCGTCTGCTCGGAAACTATCTTCCCGCCTTCCGGAGCTTCTTTCATCAGTGGCTCGTCTGATACTTTATCAACATAAGGGGTCAGCTCTTCAGCTTTTACGTCTTGCAAAATCTTCTTGATGGCATCTTCCGTAGGCAGTTTCAAGCCTTCTTTCTCAGGGCCGAAAATAGCGACTACCTGGTTGCTGTCTGTTACAAGCGTTGGCATTATCTGATTCAGAACCTGTACCGGGATGGCGGGAGCAATCTGGTTGATGATGGCATATTCGTTTTCAATGCCCGGTATGGGTTCATTATCAAGGAAGTTGCGTACATATTGATTTACGTAAGCATTATTTTTGCGCTTGTCGCGTTCATTGTAGGCTGACTCCAGGTTGCGCAGGTATTCGGCGCGGGCGCGGTTGTATTCTGTTTCCGTAAAACCGAACTTGCGTGCGCGTTCCATTTCGCGAAGCAAGGTTGCAAGTCCGTTTTCTACAGCATCTTCTTTGCAGACTGCGACACCGGTAAATGCCTGTTTGGTTTTTGCTACAAAGAAGTCTCCATCATAGGCTCCGGCATAAATGTACGGCGGGTTAGCCACCTGAATCAGTTCGTTCAGACGGGCATTCAACATGTTACCGATAAGGCTGGTGGCATAGTTGTGTACCAGATACATGACATTACCTTTCTGGTCATCGGGAGTAGCTTCATGCTTGTTGAAGATGATAGCCTGAATATTGGATTGTTCTTTATCCCGGGCAATCATTACAATAGGTTCTTTATTGTCGTTTACCGGATAGTATTCGCGCTTGGCAGCATTGGGTTGAGCCGGAATATCGGAGAATACTTCCTTGATTTTGGCCTCGATGGCATCTACATCTATATCGCCTACTACGACAATGCCTTGCAAATCGGGGCGATACCATTTCTCATAATAGTCTCTCAAGGTTTGCGGCTTGAAATTCATTATTACTTCCATTGTGCCGATGGGGAAACAAGTAGCATACTTGGTACCGGCAAACATAAAAGGAAGCAACTTTTCCTGAAAGCGTTGCATAGCGCTCATGCGTGTGCGCCATTCTTCGTTGATAACTCCGCGTTCTTTATCTATTTCCTTAACGTCCAGGGTCAGGTCATTGCTCCAGTCGTGAAGAATCAGCAGGCAGGAGTCAATGGCTCCGGCTGTCTTGACAGGAACATTAGAGATGTTGTAAACAGTTTCATCTACCGAAGTATAGGCATTCAGATTCTCGCCGAACTTAACTCCGATGCGTTCCAGATATTGTTTCAGACCATCACCGGGGAAATGGGTGGTACCATTGAAACTCATGTGTTCGAGGAAGTGCGCCAAACCGAGTTGATTTTCTTCTTCCTGTATGGAACCTACTTTCTGGGCAATATAGAAATCAGCCCGGTCGGCAGGAAGGCTATTCTTGCGAATGTAATAGGTTAAACCATTATCCAGTTTGCCGATGCGTACATTCGGGTCAACGGGAATAGGAGGCATTTGCTGTGCAAAAGCCTGTTGTAAACTGCAACATATTACTATTGTTACAACTATTAAACTACGAAATAAATGTCTCATTTTTATGAAATTTAAATTGTTTCTTGTCTTATTTGTCGAAAAGGTAGGGGGTAAATCACAAAAGAGTGATTTTTTTTATATGATTTCAATTCGGTATAATCAATGTAGTCGCTTCATGCATAATGCCGATATCCAATGGGAAATGGCGGTCGAGAATGCGGCCATCCAAATCGACGGAAGCATTTTGCGCACGTAGCACCTTCACTTCCTGCGTCCGGTATGGCATTACTACTTTATGGTTCAGGATTCTTCCCTGGATAAGCATCCACAAACCGGATACAAGTTGCAACAACTCCGGGCGGTAAATAACGGAAACATCCAGCCAGCCATTGTACGGAACCGCGCTCGGCGCTTGCCCGTATCCCCATGCACTGCCGATGCAGACCGTCATGATACGTCCCCGGATATGCTCATCGTTAATTTTCAGATGCATCCGATGAAGTTTCCGTTCAAAGATTAGTGAGATTAGCGCCATGATGTACGACAGGAATTTCACTCCCCAGAAACGTTTGGTCTGATCGGTTATTTTTACGATACGTGCTCCCAGACCTATGTTGATGGCATTGAGGAAATAGCGTGTCACGTGCTTTTTACCGTCGTAGTAGTTACAAAAGCCTACGTCTATTTTTCGGCGGCGATTGTTTATGATGCAGTCTACCGCATCCTTGTATTCCGAAGTCATTTCCCAGTATTTGGCAAAGTCGTTTCCTATACCGTTCGGGATAATGCCGATGGCTATTTCTCCTTTGTCCTCGGCATTGGACGACATGATGCCGTTAATGGCGTCGTTCAGCGCACCATCGCCTCCCACAACGACTATTGTACGGTAACCATTATTGGCGAGAATACCGGCCAGGCGTTCTACGGATCCGAATCCTTCGGACTGCACATAGTCGTATGACACGCTTTTGCTGTCCATGTATTCTTTGATTTCTTTCCATCGTTTCTGTACTTTCCGTGTGCCGGCTTTCGGGTTGTATATCACCCCCCACTTTTCGGGTTTTACACTCATATTGTTTTTTCTTAGTAAAGTCTCTTACATTATCTTTATCTGCATTGCCTTATCCGATACAATGCTTATCCGCACTGCATCTTCCGGCTTTCGGCTTCGTAATCGCCAAAGATACTAAATCTCTTTGAATTTTCTTTGTACAAAAGCAATCTTTTCTTCCATAGGTAGCCGGGCGTCTATCCAATGGATTGTAAATCCGCGCCGTTCCATGCCCCTGAACCAGGTCATTTGCCGCTTGGCGAATTGGTGGATAGCGATTTCCAACTGGCTGAACATTTCCTGGTACGTTAGTTTTCCTATGGCGTAGAGAGTCAGATATTTGTATTCAAGTCCGTAATAGATAAGGTCGTCCGGAGCGATGCCCTGCTCTATCAGCCGGCGTACTTCATCTATCATTCCCTCGTTCAGCCGTTGGTGCAGTCGCCGGGATATCTTTTCGCGGCGTAATTCCCGGTCTATATCCACGCCAATGATGAGGCTGTTCAGCTTGGGAAATTCCCGCTCGTCTACCGGTGTGTGTACGTAATATTCCTCTATCTCAATGGCGCGGATGGCGCGCTTGGCGGTATCCACGTCCGTTGTGTTATGCAGGGTCTTATACTGTTTCAGTATTCCGGTCAGTTCTTCGAGGGATTTATGGGCAAGTTGCGCGCGCAATTCCGGATTCTCGGGAACGGGCAATAGTTTGTATCCTCTCAAAACGGATTCCAGATACATTCCTGTGCCACCGCAAAGAATGGGCAGCTTGCCTTTCTGTTGAATGGTGTTATATGCTGCCAGGAAATCGTGCTGATACTCGAAAACGTTGTATTTATAGCCCGGATCGGCAATATCAATCAGATGGTAGGGAGTTTGTTTCCCGTTCACCGTATAGTCGGCCAAGTCCTTGCCCGTACCGAGGTCCATGCCGCGGTAAATCTGCCGGGAGTCTGCACTAATGATTTCGGTATTGAGAACAGTTGCCAATGCTACGGCGAAGGGAGTTTTTCCGGAAGCGGTAGGTCCTAATATGGCTATCAAATCATAATCAGGCATAAGTAGTCACACGTTTTTTTGCAAAGATATGAAAAAGGAAGTGAAAAAAGCAGGGCAGATTCTTAAATGGTGTTATAAATACACTGTTTTCGCACACAATGCTTGTTAGTCTCGAAAAAACCCGTACCTTTGCAATGTGTTTTTCATAGTATTAGATTTAAGGTTAACAAAGGTTGGAGTACAGCGGTACTCCTTTTTTTATTTATAACGTATCCGATTCTTATTAATAATATATCCGAATTTAAAAACTTAATCGCATGAAAAACCTCATTAATCTACTTATGCCTGTGTTGTTTGTACTAACTGCCTGTACTCAGAATACAACTTCTCCGAAACTGATTGCACTGACTTTTGATGATGGTCCTAATACCACCACTACCGTACATGTGCTCGAAAAGCTGAAAAAACACGTAATTCCTGCGTCTTTCTTTGTTATCGGCAATAACATAGACGAAGAGTCTGCAAAGGTTCTGAAACAGGCATTCGACAGGGGATGCGATATTCAGAACCATTCACGCACTCATTCCAATATGCCCGACTTGTCTGCTGATGAAATCAAGGAAGAGATAAAATATACTTCTGCGAAGATTCGGGAAGTAACGGGAGTGGAGCCTCTGTTTTTTCGCCCGCCGTATATCAGCGTTAGTCCGTTGATGCACGAAGTGATTGATCTGACTTTTATTAATGGTGCCGGATGCTTCGATTGGGATCCTGGAGTTGCAACGGAAGCACGTGCCGCGATGGTTCTGAAAGATGCCGCGGATGGTGGCATCATATTGATGCACGATATGCAGGGTAACCAACAGACGGTTGATGCGCTTGATATTATAATTCCTGAGTTGAAGAAGCAGGGGTTTGAGTTTGTAACAGTCACCGAGCTGTTCAAACGCAGAGGGATTAATCCTCAAAAAAGAACAATGTATAGCAACGTGGCGGATTAATAAAACTAAACACCACCGGCATCTGTCAAAACCGTATCTGTACCTCACCTTCTCCCCACCTTCTCCTTGTCTATAGAGAGGGAGTTGGAGAGGAGTTGGAAAGGAGCAGGTAAGGAGCGGGTAAGGAGCGGATTGCTTTTTCTTAAATGAGAATTTAGCGGTGGAAATGATTAATAGTAGTATCTCTATTCTCCTCC
>NZ_DBDF01000226.1 GCF_002293435.1 Bacteroides sp. UBA939
CGCGGAGAAAGTTTCTTTCCACCGCGGCGGAAAGAAACTTTCCCCGTGGTGGAAAGAAACTTTCTCCGCGGTGGAAAGAATAAAGAGTAGCCAGCATTTTCTTTAGCCTTCGTAGGAAAAAGAGGTAGGAATAGTAGTCGAAGGATCTCTTCTCCTTTGTATTTCAGAAGAGGAGATGCTTCGACTACGCTACCAATGACGGATACTACCTCCTACTTACTACTCACCTCCCCCCCCTACGGCAATTCCGTAGCGGCATCCAATAGTCCGTAGGTTCTGAATGAATTAGTAATCTTGTACCAACCGCCGCTGAATATCTGAATATTATTGTACCAGCCGACAAGGCAGTCGTCTAAAATAGATTTGTCGTCAGGTTGCTGGTCGATAGTACATGAGGCTGAATAACCACCTAAACCGTTATCGTATCCGAAAGTAGAATCGGTTGTTGGGCGAATATAAGCAGTGTTCGCTGTCAGCGTACGGGGAGACGTTGCGCCGGGTGTGAACCGGATGGCGACTCCTGTTATGTTACCTCCTCTACCCGATACGACGCGTATGGAAGATAGTGCAGCGGCATCAGTCGTTCTCGTTCCGGACAAGGTGATGTTGCCGGATGCGACAATAGCTATGCCTCCCGTTCCGCCTGTGGTAACAGGGGGCATATCCGAATCGGCGCCCGCACCGCGACCTCCGTTGATAAAGCAACCTCCCGTCACAGTCAGATTACCGCCAACAACTATTGCGCTGCCTCCCATGCCTCCATCGCCGAATGCGTCACCCCCCAATATAGCGGATCTATCAAGGTTATCTCCATCGATTTCTTTCAAACCGCCGCTAATCGTAACGTCGCCGGAGGCCTCGATAGCTGCACCACCGTGGGAATTTGTACCGAACGTAAATCCGCCTGCAACGGAGCCGCCTTCCAATGTAACGTTACGGGCGCGAATGCCCGGACTTGCGACTACGCCATCCCCTATGGTTTGGGAAGCCATGATTTCGGTCGTATGATTGACATTGTCAAATAGCAATTTGGCAATAGTGCCGTATACCCATACATCTCCATCTACGTTTATCGGAGAGGTATGTGACAGGGAAGACTCCCGCACAATCACATTACCTGTGCCGGATACGATGGGACTCGCATTGGAACTGCTGCCGAACGATACTTTATCGAAGGTGATGGTAGCTCCGTCCTGAAGTTCAAAGTGTACTCCATTAATAGGCACGTTAAAAGTACCGTTCCCGAATTTTCCCAATATCGGATCCATTTGTGCTGTAACCGTGATGTTCTTGGATATGGTTAGAAAGAGCGGAGTTGTAGGGAGATGCGTCGGCAACTCTGATAAGTCGAGTGTGTTTCCCGGTAGCATTCCGTTGATAAGCGATTGGACATCTTCCCATAACAACGGTGTTACGTAGTCGGATTCCAAATCAGGATCAGTCCACGCATCGTCAATCTCTACCGAGAGTTTCGTCATACTGGGATCGGTTAGTATATTGCCCGAAATATTGGTACGTTTGTTGCGTTCTACGGGCATATTGGCGGGAATGGTAAATAATGTACCTGCGGTATTTTTCAGTGTATAATCTATTTTAATCTCGCCCAACAACTGTTGACCGCTTGCCGGAGCCAGGATATAATCGAAGAAAATATTTGCTTTTTGGGTAGGGGCTGCGGGGAAAGATGTTATACCATTGAGAGTTATAGAAGAGGTTCCGCTTACCGAACCGTCCATTACATTGAACATTGACGGAACATCGTAAGCCAAGTCCATGGTCTGCAGTTCTGCCTGTATCGCTGCATCTTTTTCAATGATGTTGATTCGTCCGAATGGGCGTTTCAGGGTTACGCTTCCGGCATTGCCCGGTGCGGTACCGGTCTTTGTGAAGGAAGATTTTCCAAAGAAAGCGTCACGCGAAGCAGTGCTGACCGCATAAGCCGCATTGATAATGGAAATTGTTTTCAGTCCATTGGTATCATCGGTCTTGTAATAAAGGTCTTCGTAATGACCGCTTGCGGCGGTAGCGCCTAACGTTACATAATCCGCCCATAACAAAGCGTCGTAGTCACCGGCAACCGGCAAATTGAAATCGAAAACCACTGTTTGTGCGGCATCACTAACCAATTTTTCTTCGCGATAGGCTACAGCATCGCTTTCGTCCCATACTTCGAGGATATAGCGCAGCGAGTATCCCGGCATTTGCAGGTCGCCCGAAGCTGCACGGGTCTGTGTGCCGGACTTCGGAAAGTCTGCCGCTTCATCGCCTACATTGGCGCTGATCACTACCCGGTTGTTCTCACTGTTTTGCAGGTTGAAGGAATCATCCTGACTACACGATGTTGCCAACCCGATAAGGACAAGCAACAAAATTAAGGAATTGAACTTTTTCATTTTTTACTTTTTAAATGATTAGAAAATTTATACTTGATATTCTGTTTCTTATAATTCATCCAAATCAATGTCGATATCACCATCGAATCCGGGGTCTATACCGATACCGCCCGAACCGGAAATGGCCGTGAGGAAGCGCCCGCGAATGGTAGTGACGTATCCCCGTTTGTAAGGCACATTGAGACTGGTAAGCTTGCCTACAAGTTCGCCGCTACGGGTAGTGATTTCAATCGAAAGGGGAATGTGCGACCCTGCCCCGTTCACGAAAATATGGTCTGTCCCCAGTAGTAACTCTTCCGTGCCGTCTGCCGGCAAAGTAAGACTACCTGTAAAAGCTACGCCGAGTTGCGAGTTTGCCGGCTTGCCTTCCCATACGTTAAAAGCAAGGGGGAAATAGAAACCGTAAGAGAACCGGATATCAAACGCTGTCTGTCCGGGAAACCTTTTGCGGGCTGTTTCAAGAAACTCCGCTGCATCTGTAGCAATGATGTGGTACTTAGCCAGCGGACGTTCCAAATTCACATCCAACCGCACATGGGTGTTCCATTGGTCACGATAGGAACGCAAATCGAGTGATGTCGTGGCATAATGGCAATCACGGTGGTCCGTGTTGCCGGTGTATGGCTCATGAAGAGTCACGTTGCTCAGATCTGTAGCATCATGATGCAGGCCATCTTCCGAGTCTGCCTCCGCATGATCTGTCCACACGGCAACAGTGTATTCCAGCGCATGGAGGGTAAGTGTTTCAGGCAGCAGGAACTTGGTTTGCCCTTCGGTCAAGTCTTCCGGTATAACTGTCTGTCGACTGACAAGCTCTCCTTCGCGCCAGACTTCAACAATGAAGCGGCGGCGGGGGCTTTCGCCGGAGCGTACTGTGGTTTTCATCCGGTTCGGGTGTTCTTTCCATTCCAGATTAAGCAATAAATTGACCTCTACCGTCAGCAGTGTAGGGTCTATTCCCTCACCGTCGGGATATTCGTGGATGCAACCCGAAAACAATGGAATAAATGCGATGAATAATAATAGGTATAGTAGGTGTAGTATCTTCTTCATGCTGAATTATTTATTAGTATGGAAACGATAGGCAACAGAAATGCCAATGCGGGTAATGCCCCAATAGTTTTTGGTGCGGGTATTTATGCGCGCCCCATCATCTATATTATAATAGGTGTCGTAACGCAGGTTGGCATAACCTGCTCCAAGTGTAAACTCGCTTGCCCATCTGTCCCCTAAAGGCAGTAGGTAGCCGTAGCTTAATCCGGCTCCCAGCAACGGTCTTCCGGTATTCTGATAGCGATCGTTTTTCCATTTCACATTATACCACGCGAGAGAGGCGTGGACACCGAAGAAATGTCCTTGCCCCAGCTGTGATAACCACCACCGCGCTTCGGGCTGAAAGGCAAGCATCCTTACCGAACGGGAGTCGCCGATATGCCACGGACACCATATTACAGGTAGTTCAACAGAGATATGCTTTCCCGCTTGTATGTCTATAGCTGCGTTAAGCATTGTGCCTGCCCATGCCGCAAGATTGGTTTTTATGGCGATATATCGTGATGCTGTTATTTGGGGAATAATTGCTTCCTGGTGTTTTGAAGCAATTTGGGATTCGCTTTCTTCTATAGTGGCTGTGTCTGCCACGGATATGATAGCCTGCTGATTTTCACTGATTGGTTCCGCGTTTATTTCTTGCTCTATTTCCTGCTCAGGTTCTGTATGCTGCTCTTCTTTCGGGGCAGGAATACGGATTGTGACAATCACTATATCCTTATGTCCGTTATAGTCGGTAACATAATTCTTTGTTATGAAATGTTTCTCTTTCAACCCCTTACGGATTATAAGTTCTGATTTCACACGGTTGGCACGGAGGAAAGCCGTGCGGATGTTTTCCCGCTTTGTAGGCAGAGAGGCACAATACCCATCTACATACACCGGCATTTGACCGGAGATAATATCACTATAGAATTCATCTATAAGCATATTCAACCGGTTTAACTCATTGGCGTTATCATTTAAGTTGCTCCAAAACACATCCTTTCCGGAAAGGAATTTAAAGACAATTGTCCTTTCGGCGGATAAGGATTGAGACTCCTGCGCAAGTGTTTTTCCTGTGATAAATAGTCCTAATAAGATTACTAATAATTTGTTGCGAATCTGCATATCTTTGTTCATTATTACCGCTGCAAAATTACATAATCCCTTGCGGCCGGTTATTCAAAAAGGTACAAACCTGCCTGCCAAATGGTACAGGCTTTATTGTATTTTTGCCAAAAAGTACAGAATCTGGCGAAATCGTACAATTTCAATGTTGATGTCCAAAAATAAGAGTCAGAAGTATGGCATACGGCGGCGATTATTTATATTTGCAGCATGAATGATACATGGGAGATATTGCCACTTCTCGGCGCATGCCTGCCGCTCTTCTCATCACTCATCTGGATGTTGATGATTACGCTTTCGGTGCATGACAGCCGTACTAGATTGGAGCGGAAGATTAAACACACCGTCCTCAGGTTCTACATCTTTCTGGCAATTAGCTGGACAGCGTTGCTTCTTTACACTTACATTCCATCGGTGTCGCTCTATTTTAATGTTGCAGTCTATCTTGCGTACATGCTCACTCCTGTACAGTTCTATCGTTATGTTTGTGAACTATCGGAAACTGCCGAGCTAAAACCATTTTCCTCATGGCATTATGCCTTGCCGGTTCTGATAGTTTCCGTGCTTGGCGTATGGTCTTTTTTTGTACCGTGGGATGTGCAGCTCGGACTGGTGGAATCGCGCGGACAATTCTCCCCTGAGTATCCGGTATATTCCCGGTATTTCCTCTTCAAACCTGCGATGCGATTCGTTTACGTTATCGTCTATACCGTTCTGTCATTAGTGCGCCTCAGACGCTATTACCGGGCAATGGGCAGGAAAGCCGATAAGCATCCTCAGCCTGTCCGCTGGATTACGGGGCTGATGGGATTCGTTGTTGTGATATTGCTCCTCTCAGTGCCTTCGGTATTGCTTCCGCGCGGAGAGTTTGTAACCTCTTGGCAGGTGCTTATATTAACATTCCTGCACGCAGGAGAAGACTTTATTATAGGCTACAATGTAATCCGGCGGAATTTCCTTCTTTACATCCCGTCGGTAAAAGAGCGTATGGATATGATGGAAGCCGACCCGAAAAAGAACAAAACGGTTAGCGATTCGTCGCAACTTCCGGATGAGGTTAGCTTCACGCAACTTCCGATGCAGAATGTAAAATTGACGAAAAAGAGATTTGAAGAGTATGTCAATTCCCGTAAACTCTGGCTCCACCCGGATCTGAAGATGACAGACCTTGTTGAGCCGCTTAAAACAAGCCGTACCAGTCTTTCTAACTTCATAAATAAAACCTATGGAATGAACTTCAACCGGTACATAAACTCACTGCGGCTGGCTGAACTTAATCGTCTTATGTCTTTGCCTTCCAATGCGGGTAAAACGGTTGATGATTTATTATATGAGGTAGGATTCGTCTATAAGCGTAACTACACACGAACAAAGGAGGCTGAAGAGAATGGTCGGAACGGTAATGTCGTGGAACGCGCCGCAGGTAAAGGAGGTATGGAATGATGAACCCGGCATGGAATACGACATTAATGACGGTGATTTTCAGTCTGCCTGTTGTTACGTCTCTCATCTGCGCCATGATTGTGACCATTTATGGTCGTGAGGAACGAAACCTTCCTCACGCCCTGATCCGGACACTCGTTGCGGCGTTCTTGGTATCGACATTTCTCTGGGGCTGCATAGTGTTGTATTTACAATGGCCGATATTGTTTGTCGTACTTCAAACGGCTTTCTATTACGCCTTGTTAATACTCCACGTCTTACTCTACCGTGTTACTTACTCTCTTACAGGTACGGGCGGAAAGGAATGCTTTTCTAATATGCATTACATTGTTCCGGCAATTATTCCTGCGGTACTTCTAATCTGGTCATTTTATGTGCCGTTGGATGCGCAACTCTATATCGTTACGTCACGTGGGCAGGCAATGGCGGGCTACGAGGCATATACGGCGCTGTTCACTTCCAAACCAATAGGACTTCTGTTGTGGAACATCACATACAATCTGCTTTCGTTCCGGCGCATTATGGCCTACCGGCACGTTATTGGCAATTACTCAGCCGACGAAGGACGTTCGCCTGTCCGCTGGATCAAACAGATGATACTGGTTCTTTTGTCGATTATCATGTATCCGCTGATAGCGATGGGGATGGGTAGAACTGTACTTTTTGGCTCTCTCTGGATGATTCTTCCCTCTATATTGATTGTGGCGGAGTTAATTATACTATGTTACAACATCGTGTCGGAAAACTACATCGTGATAACCGATGCGGATGAAAAAACAGACACCGACAGGGATAAAGCCCACCACATAAACCGTGAATATTTCGAGCATTACATTCAAACACAAAAACCTTATCTCAACCCCAAGCTGCGCATCACGGATGTAGCTGCCGACCTGCACAGCAACCGCACTTATGTCTCGAACTTCATCAACAGCGAATATGGAATGAATTTCAGCCGTTACATTAACCTGCAACGGCTCAAAGAACTCGATTTGCTGTGCCTCGATCCGAAAAACAAAATTGTTATGGGAATCGACCTTATATTTCAGGCAGGATTCAGCACTTACCGGGGATATATAAGAACGAAAACAGAAGAGGATAGAAACCGTTTGTTGAAAGGGTTTGAGGACCGCTAAATCATATTACTTTTCAGAATATTTAGATACGAAGAACAGGCAATTCAGTACTTTCTGCATATTTTTATGATAAATATGCCTATGTCGTATGAACAAATGTAAAGTGGCAGTGTTACTATAAAACAACAAATTGAATACTATTATTCATAAAGCTTTCATCTACAAAGGTATAGCATTATGAATGAAGTATTCCAATTTGATTAAACTAATTGTTTCATTTGAATTCCTGAATCTATGAATATGCGGTCAATACATTATTATTTATATGTAATAGTCTTACTGGGATTTCTCAGTTCTTGTATTTCTGATGATCTTTCCGACTGCCCCGTTCCGCAGTACGTGGTAGAAATATCCGTAAAGGATATGAACTACATAATCAATCCCGATCTCCTTCCGGAGATTCCTCCTCAAGAAGAAAATGCATCGTTTTCTGATTGTATAGAAACCATTTACTATACATTAACTGATGCTATATCTCAGAATATCGTAAGAGAAACTACAGTGACAATAGCGGCAAGCGGAGATGTGCAAACATATCCTATTACCTTTGAAGGGATTCCGGAAGGAGAATACATTCTGACCGTATGGGGAAACCTACCCTCCGGCAACAACTCCCCCAGAGGTGAACTACACCGGAATTCCACAGAATCTACCGATATTTATGTAAGCACCCGCAAACTGCAATTCGACAGTTCTTACCAAACCACCAAGGTTCCCTTGGAGCGAACAAAAGGAAAACTTTTATTACTCAGTTACAATTTCCCTACTGTAATAGGAGGCATCAAGTTAAATATAGACCAGATATACCAGTCGGCAGACGAAGAATTAAGGTACACAGGTATTGCAAGTGTGGAAAAGTTTTCACCTTTTCAATCGTCCGTACCGACATTGCTTGCTCCGAGTCCGGAAGGATCAACTTCCATTCTGAAACTTGATTACTATACAAACGATACAGGAAACGGTGAACCTTTCCTGGATGTACCACCTATATATTTCACAATGTATCGTAATGAAATATCTGCAGTGAAAGTAGATTATAACATTGCACAAGAGGCGTATGAAGTCTATATATATATTCAGAATGAATGGACTCTGATACATCAAATGACCATAGAAGAGATAGAAGAATGATTTACTTTAATATAATATTCAATTTAATTAATTTAAAAAATTACGATCATGAAGAAGTGGATGTTTTTTTTCGTAGCAAGTCTGTTTGTATTTGCTGCATGTTCAAATGATGATGAACCAGTGGCTCAACCTCAACCAACGAAAGGTACTGTTACTTTCGAAATTTCGGCCGTGAATAAACTCAATGAGGGACTTCCTTCTCGCGCTCCGGTGTATAGCCAGGCAGCTGTCCAACATGTTACCCGGGTTAGTATCTATGCTTTTAAGTCTGATGGCGCCAAATACTTGTTTACTAAGTCTTTTGAAGTGACAGGTTGGAGCGATGGAACTACTTATATGCGTTATGCAATACCTGATGACGAAGAGCTTCCGGTGGGTACTTACAGATTCCTGGCCGTAGGACGGGATGCCACCGATTTGTTTACGGTAACAACACCTGTAGCCGATAACACTGATTATGAAACAATGGAAGCTACCATTGCCAAAGGGGGAGATGAAACTGAAATCTTTGCCGGTTCGGCAGATGCTACAATTGATACCGAAGGTGTTCGTGTACGTATTGAAATGACTCGTAAGGTTGCCGGTATTCTTGGATTCTTTAAGAATATACCTGCGACTATGGATGGAAAAACCGTAAAATATCTGCGTCTGACAGTGAGCGACTGTAACATCAATGTGAATTTGAGTACCGGAACAAGTAATAATACTGCCATTGTTCCCTATAATATTGTGGATATTGATCTTTCTACTCAGACAGAGACCAATGGTATATATGGAGGAAATGATCTTACGGGACAGGGAGTTGTGAAAGCTGCCAATACACAGTTGGGAGGATCTTTCTATATGCCTATCGCAAGTGTAACTATGACTCTCGGACTCTATGATGAAAACAATGCTGCTATCAAGGAATGGAGTGTAATGGATGGCGCCAACGGAAACGTTACTACTCTTGATATTCTTGCCAATCATTTCTATTCTTTGGGAACAAAGGGAGCTGCCGGAAGCACAGATGGCGGTACTCCGGGTGATACGTCCGATGATGATTCAGCGATTGACCTGCTGATTGACCAAAACATCGTGATTACTGTCGATCCGGCATGGTCGACGATTCACAATCTCACCATCCAGTAAAGTACCTCAATCGTAGACTTTGATAAGGTGGATATGAAAAAGGCGAACTATATACTAAGTTTGTTAACGGGAATAGGGATGATTCTCCTGAGCGGATGTTCTGCGGAAGAGAACCGGGACCTGTTCCCGGACGACAAAGTCGTTCCCGTAAGTCTATCAATAGACAGGAGCGATAGTTATACGCGTGCGCCGGGTGATGCTGAACTTTCAGTTAACAGGATTCTGATTATACCTTTTCGTAAAACCGATGAGGCATTGAATAATGATCCTGAGAACTTCGTGCCCGAATATGATTCGGCGCGACAATTGGATGTCAGTCTCTTCCCGACTGTTGCCACCATGTTGAACTTATCCGCTGCATCCACTTATCAATTGGTAATAATCGGTTATAACCGAAATGATTATGATTTTGCCAATCAAGGTGGCACTACGGAACGGTTCAGTATCGGTTCTACTGATATACCTGCCACATTGGCGAACTCGTTCTTGGAACTGACAGACGCACCGGTGGTCCCCGAATTCTATTCTTGTATCGGGACAGGATACTCGAACTATGATGAGGTGGGACAACTATTCAAGCCTTCGGAAGTGAATAATGTACAGGGAAAACTTACGCGGTTGGTGAGCGCCTTAAGTATAGAAGTAAGCAATGTTCCGGAATTTGTAAGCTCCATGACCCTTGTGGCTGAACAACTCGTAACGGGTATCCACATTACAGATGCCACGCCTTTGGAATGGCAGACTGCAGGTGATAGCGGAGTAAAAACATTGGCAACTGAAGTGCCGGCATCAGGTAATGTGAACTTTAACCTTTATATGTTGCCAACTACAACTGCCAGAAATACATTGCTCTATCTGGATGTAGCGTACGGCACCGATACGGAACGGTATACGGTGAAGATACCCGACGAGACAGGCATTGTGTCGAGTAATCGTATCACATTCGACTCTAACCACTGGGTGAAAATCACAGGAGATTTTTCTTCCATGAATATAGGTTTCAATTTAGACATCCGTAATATCAATCTGGATGATGACAATTGGGATGGTTATGATACGAATTAATGTGATGAGATTTAATATCATAGTAAAGAGATGAAAACAACTCGTTTTATAATAGCAGGCCTGCTTTGCTCTTTCCTCTTTGTCGGTTGCGACAAAGAGGAGGCAGGCTTTCCGGAATTACCTTCCGGAGGGGATGAGCCTTCGGAGATAGTATCATCTGAGATACCTGACGGATATTTTGAGGCAATCTTTTCGCCGGGACAAATGGGTAGTGATACACGTGTTCCTGTTTCCGGTCAGGATAGCCGGGTGCGCAGCATTCGCTATGTGGTCTATAAGGCTACCGGTGAATATGTGAAGGAAAGAATGATTTTAAATCCGGCAGATGCAATACCGACATGGCCTTATGCTGCGATAAAGGATACGCTCCCCAAAGGAGAGTACACCGCTGTATTCCTTGCGAATATGCTCAGCACTCAATTCCCCATTCCGTCGGAGCAAGCAACGACTTACCAGGATATACTGACGAACTATCAGACTACCCGTGCCGATGCACGTATCAATCTGCCCGGAGCGGAATTTACCGATAATTCCGAATTCTACTTTGCAAGCGTCAGTTTCTCGGATGTTTCGCCGCAACCTACTGTTTTGTTGCAACGTATTATTTCAATGCTCAATCTTTCCCGCCTTCTTATTGATGCGCAAGATGCATTAGACTCATTGGTGGGCAATATTGTCGAACAACTCCATTATGAAGATTTGATTGAGACTACATTAAAGGGAGTTCTTCCGGGAGCATTGGAAGAAGGGCTGGGTAAGATTCCCGGTGCAAATGTCGTATTTTTGGCAGTAGGCGGATTGGATGGTGCGGTTAATTTAGTATCCGAGAATTTGCTTGCGCCGTTAGTTGACGCACTATATAAGATGTTGTTGCAGCAATTGGTGGCTCAGTTAGCTAAGACACTCACGGCTAATTCTTCGCAGAGTGATTTATTAGGACTTTTGGGTGGTTTATTGAATCCATGGAATGTTGCTGATGCCGGTTATGCGGTGGTTACGATAAATGATTTTCCGAAAGCCATTGACTTGGATTTGAATGTGACGGATGTTCATTCCGGTGAGCATAAATTCCTTTATAATCTGGCAACACTTCCAGGTGCCGTTAACAGTGAAAAGAGTATTCTTATCAGAGGCTTTGAAGGTTTGTATGACGTGCGGGGGATTAATGTGGCTAAAGTAGGCTTAGTTTCAGGTTTAGTGGTTGACGGTATATTAGATAGCGACTGGTTACTGACCGGCGCACTTGTGGATATTACCGATAGTATTGCTGTTACGACGGAAGCAAACTTCCGGTACGAGTCGGATTATTCTGTTCTCAGCCTGGGATTGAAAGATTACACACAACAGGAGGATGGTGAAGAAGGACTTTCTCTTTCTTTGAAATTGTCCGAGGTTGCTAATCTGAATGATGTACTGGGAGGAATTCCTGTCCTCGGCCCTATTCTAAGTAAACTAATCGATACGCTTATGCCTTTGCTGGATAAAATAGTTGTTGCAGTGCCTCTGAATGTTCCATTATTGAGCATTGATAATCTGAAGATATCCGGCGGTTGGTCGGTTCCGGAAACATACTGATTGAATCCGGAAACGTATTTACTGATCCGCATAAACATCACTAAATGAAAATTTAGAAGAGTAAATTGTTAATGGGGCCAAAGGCGGAGTGGCAGGTGAAACAATAACACATAAAAAGGGTATCTCAATCTTGGGATACCCTTTTGTTGAACTTAATCTAATCTAAGTACAAAACATTAAATAGTTTATATTATTGCAGACTATAAATCGCTTATTATCAACAGCCATAAACATCATTGATAATATAAACTAAT
>NZ_DBDF01000061.1 GCF_002293435.1 Bacteroides sp. UBA939
TAATTCTTATTTGGTACTTATACGGAATAAAATGAGACGAAATAACCTGATGTACTGCCATCGCAAAGGATTACCCTGCAACAGGTGAAGCAGGCGAATGAATAAAGCCGAAATGCCAGAATGGAATAGTGTTACCGAATCCATATTCTATATCATCTTTCACTATATATGCTTTTTCTAATCCCTCTATTTGGGAATTGCCCTTCTTGCGCCCACCTATTTCAAACGTTTTTCCTTCTACTTCAAAGTCAGCCCGGACAGATGCCATAACACTATGTGATTGGGAGACTTGATTAAAAAAGAATGTTTCCCGCAAACTGCCGGTATCAGGTGTGTCCTGACTGAAGATATAGGCAAGGTTAGTGTTTTCCAAATAAAGCTTAGCCACTTTACCCAGTCCTCTGACTCCACCTGCTGCACCATACAATTGCTTAATCAGACCTGCCTTTTCCATATAAATGATATAATCGCCAAGAGTTTGCCGGTCAATACCCATGATTTCCGCCAATTTAGAGTAATTAGGTTTAAAAGGTACACTCTGAGCAAGAACTAACATGAGGCGCTTTAGTTTAACAGCTGTGTTGGCATTGAGTTTTGCAAACATTGGAATATCCGTTTCGAGCGTGGTATTTACAGTTTGCAACAACCTTTCCGCATAGCTTGCCTGCCCTGAAAAGGGATAATATCCACTACGAAGATATTCCTTAAATTCAGCTAAGGGAAATTCTACACCCGGCGTTTTCACCTGGTGGTTTAAAATCTGCTCCAATGTATAAGCGGGTAAAGAGAGGCGGTTCTTCATATTAACATATTCCCTGAATGACATTCCATGCATTTTGTGCAGAAGCACGCGGCGACTTAAATCATCGGAGCCTTTGAAGATATCTAAAATGGACGAACCGGTAAATACGACTTGGAGGTTCGGAAGATAATCATAAATGAGTTTCAGTTCCTTCGACCACCCGGAATACTTGTGTATCTCGTCGATAAAGAAATGTCTGCCTCCCATCTTATGAAATTCTTCTGCAAAATCCAACAATTTATGCTCTGTGAAATAGAAATCATCTGCCGTGACATATATTGTATCACGAGTGGAAAGATGCAGTTTTATATGTTGCAGCAGAAGTGTAGTTTTTCCTACTCCTCTGGCGCCTACTATAGCCGTCATCCGGTCGTTCCAGTTCACAAGAAAATGCTGATCGCGCAGGAAGCTTACATCGGTATTCTCTAACAGTGCAAGAAAACGTTGCATTAACTTTTCCATAATCTTCAATGTTTTCCTGCAAAGATATAAAATTGAGGGATACATTCTACAATATTATAGCATTTTTGCGGAATGCATCCCGCAAAAACACAAAATATGATTACCCGTATTGTCTGTGAAAGCAGTGAAACCCCGGAGAGGGGGCTTTTTCTGTGGTGATTTCACCCGGAAACGCCTTCTACCAAGTGGTTAGCAGAAGATGGGTGAAGAGGGTGAAAGGCGTTTTACACTACCACTGTAGCTGCGGCAAGAATTTACTCAGGCAAGTACGCAATGCGTTCAATGTGATAGGCTTTACCAACACTTCCGATGCCCCCGCCTGCATGGCGCTTTCACGGTCTGCCGTAAAGGCATAGGCTGTTTGCATAATAATGGGGAGTTCTTTGTCTTCTTCACGGATAATTTTTGTGGCGTCCAAACCATTCATAACAGGCATTTTAATGTCCATAAGGATAGCAGCAGTCTTATCACGATTTTCCTTGAACAAATTAATCATTTCTTCGCCATTCTTTGCCCACAAAATTTCGCACTTCTTACCTATAATAGCCTTTATTAATTTAAAGTTACTGTCATCATCTTCCGCCACTAATATCAATGGACGGTGTTCTTCTGATAAATTCCCTATTTCCATGATTTACAATATTTCATTTTATGAGGCAAAGATATGAAAAATAATATAAATACATTCTTTTTGCAAAAGATTCGCTGTGTTTCGGCACAAAAATGAACGGGTTCATTTTATTCTATTCACGGTTTGCATTATCTTTGCGCCTCAGAACTTAAAGATAAAGTATGATTTCAATAGACGGACTGGCCGTAGAATTCGGCGGCACCACCTTATTCAGTGACATATCCTTCGTTATTAATGAGAAAGACCGCATCGCCCTCATGGGAAAGAACGGAGCAGGAAAAAGCACCTTGCTGAAAATCCTGGCAGGAGCACGCCAACCCACCCGGGGTAAAATATCAGCTCCCAAGGACAGCATCATTGCCTATCTGCCTCAGCACCTGATGACGGAAGACGGACGGACAGTATTTCAGGAAACAGCACAGGCCTTCGCCCACCTGCATCAGATGGAAGCAGAAATAGAAAGCCTCAACAAGGAACTGGAAACGCGTACCGACTACGAAAGTGACAGTTACATGAATCTGATTGAAAAAGTTTCCGCTCTGAGCGAGAAATTCTACTCCATCGACTCCACAAACTATGAGGAAGATGTGGAAAAAGCCTTATTAGGACTTGGCTTCTCACGCGGAGACTTCCACCGCCAGACCAGCGACTTCAGCGGCGGATGGCGTATGCGTATCGAGTTAGCGAAACTCCTGCTACAGAAACCGGACGTACTGCTTCTGGACGAGCCGACAAACCACCTCGACATTGAAAGTATCCAATGGCTGGAAGATTTCCTGATCAATAACGGAAAAGCCGTCATCGTTATCAGCCACGACCGTAAGTTTGTAGACAACATCACCACCCGAACCATCGAAGTAACCATGGGACGCATCTACGATTACAAAGTGAACTACTCCAAATACCTGGAACTCCGCAAAGACCGCCGCGAACAGCAACAAAAGGCTTACGATGAGCAACAGAAATTCATTGCCGAAACCAAAGAGTTTATCGAACGCTTCAAAGGTACCTACTCCAAGACCTTGCAGGTGCAAAGCCGCGTAAAGATGCTCGAAAAGCTGGAGCTACTGGAAGTAGACGAGGAGGACACTTCGGCTCTGCGCCTGAAATTCCCGCCGTCGCCACGTTCCGGAAACTATCCTGTCATCATGGAAGGAGTAGGCAAGACATACGGCGACAATATGGTATTCAGGAATGCAACACTGACTGTAGAACGGGGTGATAAATTAGCCTTCGTCGGCAAAAACGGTGAAGGTAAGTCTACCCTGGTGAAGTGCATCATGAAAGAGATTGAGCACGAGGGCGCACTGACCCTCGGACACAATGTACAAATCGGCTACTTTGCCCAGAACCAGGCATCCATGCTGGATGAAAACCTGACTGTATTCCAAACCATCGACGATGTGGCTAAAGGTGAAATACGCAATAAGATACGTGACCTGCTGGGCGCTTTCATGTTCGGAGGTCCCGAAGAGTCCATGAAGAAGGTAAAAGTTCTTTCAGGTGGAGAGCGCACCCGGCTTGCCATGATAAAATTGCTATTAGAGCCGGTAAACCTGCTGATTCTGGATGAGCCTACGAACCACTTAGACATGAAAACAAAAGACATCCTGAAACAGGCACTTCAGGATTTCGACGGAACATTGATTGTAGTAAGTCATGACCGCGACTTCCTGGATGGGCTGGTTACTAAAGTGTATGAATTCGGAAACAAAAAGGTGAAAGAACACCTGTGTGGCATCTACGAATTCCTGGAAAAGAAGAAAATGGAATCGCTCCGCGAGTTGGAACGGTAATCTTTCAAGAGGTTGTGCAAAGTTCACAACCTCACTGTGATGGTTTCGCCCCAGACAGGATTGTCTAACCGGTTCCAAAAAAATTCGCGAACGGTCATTACTTTTTTCTCTGTATCTATCACTACGAACTGAAAAGACAACTGCGCCTCGTTCTTTGATGATGCCGCACCTTTCATTGGAGAATCGACCCTGAAAAAGGATACCTTCGCAACCGGCTTCCCCCAGGTGTAAAACTCGTTGTAGTTTTCATTACCATGAAAGTACCCCCTGATTACAGGGTGTGCACCGAGAAATTCCTGTAATTGCCGACGTTCTTCAACAGGCACATCGCCGGAAGCAGACACGCTACTCACATCACCTGCCAGATTTTCGAAACGGTCGATAGTATTGATGTCCCGCGCACCATTGGGATTGATCAGATGTCTGGCTTCAATGTCCGGTTGGTCGTGTACAAAAAGCAGACAAACGTCCTCCTTGGGAAAGGTTTGCAATTTAGCTTTCAGCCACGTCCGGTTGCGGGTGTCGGGCCACATATCCAAAAACACGAAATGTACATTCGAATTGCAGAAAGCGTAGTTGCAAAGATGGCGGTCACGATTGTATGCGCGCTTAGAGAGAAGCGTATCGGGCCGGAGCATTGCATTGTAGATTTCGGCCGCTGCTGTGGCATCTACCTTGTGACGAGGAATTGAAGGATGACCAATGGCATTGGATATGTCATGATTACCGGGAAGCAGAAGCTGAGGAGTAGGGACACCAGCTATATTCACAAGTTTCAAGCCACTCCAATCGCGCTTGAATTGCCTCCACGAACGGGCGCTGCGTGGAATTCCTTTTTCCGCCCGGTTGGTTATATCACCCGTATTGATCACATAATCGACCCACGCTATCTTTTCTGCCTCTTTCACACCGCCATCGCGAGGAAGCACCATGCCGGGCAGAGAGTTAATCGCATCAATCATTGCCCGATTGACCTTCGAGGCGCTGACGCTGGTCTTGCCACGAAAATCGCGTTCAATGCCATAGTGACTGTCGGAGACATAGACAAACTGGATAAAAGACTGCTGCCCGAACCCGAAGGTTACGAACAGCAGTAATATAGATGTTACGAGGTACTTTTTCATTATTCGGCCGGTATGGTTTCAATGGTTCCTGCCGCTGTGGCTGGATTTGGGGCATCAACCGAAGGCTCTGCCAGACCGAATGCACCTATACCGTCGGGACAGCGGGCAAACGAGTATTTCGGGGTTGTTTTACCATAGTCCGGTGTGCAGTCCTCGTCGAGGTCGAGCGTTGTGGAGCGTGTAAAGATGTCGATGACAACATTGGCCGGTGTCTTAACTTCGAACTGAACGTTCTTTTTGGCTGAAATACCGCCGTTACCGGTCGCTTCATCCACTTCGGTTGCCAGATCGCCTCCTTCTTCGCAAATGGTGTAATAGTCGCCTGCACCAATCTCAACAGCTCCGCCTGTCCACCATACGTCGTCGGCATCAGTCTCTTCATTTTTGATAATCTGAACGCCTGCCAGCGAAATGGCCGCTTCGCTTGAGTTGTAAAGCTCCACAAACTTGCCGTTACCGTCTACTTCGTTAATCACCAGTCCGGTGTAATTTATGACAGCCACAGCGCGAACCGAATAGCTTCCTGAAGCTTTAGCCTCGCCGCCGCTACTGTTTTTGGCTACGATAGTATATCCTATCTCTGCGCTTGCCGCTTGGGCAGGGATTATCGCTGAGTATTCGCCACTCGCACCTGCCGTCATATTGATATCAGCCTGTGCCGTTCCGTTCAGCGTCCACTCTAATATGACAGGCGCCACGATTGTTCCCTCACCGGTGGCAACAGTTGCTGTGACGACTACCTCTTCTTCGGCCGTAGGTGAGGTGGGGGTATGCACGGCGTTACTCACCGTGGGGTTAACTTTTGCATCGTTGTTCGAAGCCTCGGGAGTAGGCGATTGCTTTTTGAAAGTGATTGACCCGTTGGGATTTGCCGCCCACGACTCCGTCTCCTCCATCGGTCCGAACTCGACGTAATCCACCTGCGCACCTTCGGGGTCATAGAGGTAGACCATATCGCCGCCGCTGCTCAATCCGAATCCTTCGGGAGTGTCGACCGCTACTTTCAAAAAACCGTACTCGGCGAGTCTCGTTCCGGCGGGAAGAGTGATTTTCTCCGACATATCAATCTTGTCACTGAGTACGAAACCACTTATATCAACCGTCTCCGACGAAGTATTATAAAGTTCCACCCAGTCTAAGCCGGAATCAAAACTGCCTTTACCACGCGAATAGACTTCGTTAATCCTGATGGGGGATTCGCCCGTTTCAATTGGGGGAGTGTCTTCGTTGTTCACGCAGCCTGTCATCAGAACGGTTAATAAACCGAGAATCAGATAAATGTTCTTTTTCATTTTGTTGAAATTTTAATTTTAAATTATTAGAAGCTAAGTACTTCGTTAGAATTAGCTTATGCTATAAATGAGAATTTAGCGGTGAGAATGGGTACGCGGACGACGCGGGTTAAGCGGATGAACGCGGATGAACGCGGACGAGCGCG
>NZ_DBDF01000080.1 GCF_002293435.1 Bacteroides sp. UBA939
AGATACTCTTGCTAATCACTAAAAAGAGAAGAATCCGCGTTCATCCGCTTAATCCGCGTTGTCCGCGTACCCATTCCCACCGCTAAATTCTCATTTATCGATAAGAGTGCGATATCAGTATGAGTTACTTGAATTGTATAAAGGAGCAGTACCGTTAATTGCACGGTTAATGGCACGGATTCATTGCTCCTCTGTGAGGACATTCTCTTCCGGCGTATTTTTGTTTTCAGCGATAACTTCCTCTTCAATATCCTCTTGCGGATGATTTTGCGCCTTTGCCATTTCTATCTGTTCTTTGAAAATGGCATCGCTTTTTATCTTCCTCAAAGCAATCTGCGCGGCATTTTGTTGAGACTCTTTTTTGGAATACCCTGTTCCTTTTCCTGCTGATATGCTTTCAATCCGGATTTCGGTATGGAATATGGGATTGTAATCCCGGTCAAGGAATTGTTCGATAAGCTCAAATGAAACCTCTACTTTACTCTTCTGGCTCCATTCTATCAGCTTCGATTTGAAGTTGACCTCTTTGCGCGACATCTTGTCGAGGTCGATATGGTTTTTGAATATCTTCTTCTCTATGAACTGTTTGCAGCGTTCGTATCCCCGGTCCAGATAAATGGCGCCGATAAATGCTTCGAAAGCATTGCCGTACATATAGCTGTTATGCGAGGAAGAGCGGGTGGAGGATTTTACTAATTTGTCTAAGCCGATTTCTACTGCCAGTTTATTGAGTGTTTCCCGTTGTACAATCTTGGAGCGGGTATTGGTGAGGAAACCTTCGCGTTTTCCTTCAAAGTGTTTATAGACAATATCTCCCACGATGGCGTCAAGAATGGCGTCACCCAAGAACTCCAACCGTTCATTATTCAACGGCCGTCCTTTCTCCGAACGGATGGAGGTGGATTTGTGCAACAATGCCTGTTGATAAAGCCCGATGTTGCGGGGGAAGAACCCCAGTATTCTATAAAAACAAAGATAAGACTCTCTGTCCTTACGGAATAAGAGCCTTATCTTGTCTATTTGATTACGTAACACGAGCCTGATTATTCTGCGTATTTCTTAAAGATAACGCATGCGTTATGACCGCCGAATCCAAAAGTATTGGATAATGCAACGTTTACTTCGCGCTTTTGAGCTTTGCCGAACGTTAAATTCAGGTCATAGTCGATGTTTGCGTCATTATCACCCTCTTCGTGATTGATAGTCGGAGGAACAATGCCATTCTTGATGGCAAGGATGCTTGCAATGGACTCTACAGCGCCGGCGGCACCCAGCAGGTGGCCTGTCATAGACTTCGTCGAACTGATGTTCAGCTTGTAAGCATGTTCGCCAAATACATCTTTGATGGCTTTGACTTCCGAGATATCACCTACGGGAGTAGATGTACCGTGAACATTGATATAATCTACTTCTTCGGGTTTCATTTCGGCGTCTTCCAGCGCATTCATCATCACTAACTTGGCTCCTAAGCCATCAGGGTGAGAAGCAGTCAGGTGATAGGCGTCGGCAGACATTCCTACGCCGGCAACTTCCGCATAGATTTTGGCGCCGCGCGCTTTGGCGTGTTCCAGTTCTTCAAGAACAAGACAACCGCCGCCTTCACCCATTACGAAACCGTCGCGGCTTGCGCTGAATGGGCGGGATGCCGTTTGCGGAGAATCATTGCGGGTGGATAAAGCGTGCATGGCATTAAAACCACCTAAACCACAAGGAGTAATGGCAGCTTCCGAACCGCCGGATACGATAACATTGGCCTTACCCATACGGATGAGGTTGAATGCATCGGCAATGGCGTTGGTGGAAGTGGCGCATGCGGAACAAGTCGCATAGTTGGGACCATGAAAACCGTATATAATAGAAATCTGTCCGGCAGCGATATCCGAAATCATCTTGGGGATGAAGAACGGATTGAACTTGGGACCGTTTTCTTTATGAAGGGCATAGTTAGCCGACTCTTCTTCAAATGTACGGATACCACCGATACCGGCGCCAAAGATGACACCGATTCTGTTTAAGTCCTCGTTTTCGACGTCAAGACCGGAATCTTCAACCGCCTGTTTAGCTACGCCGATAGCAAATTGCGTGTACACGTCCATTTTGCGGGCTTCTTTGCGGTCGATATATTGGGTTGCATCGAAGTCTTTTACTTCGCATGCAAATTGGGTCTTGAAAAGGGACGCGTCGAAATGAGTAATAGGTCCTGCTCCACTAATCCCATTTACGAGATTTTCCCAAAATTCGGGAACATTGTTGCCAATGGGAGTGATGGCGCCAAGACCTGTTACTACAACTCTTTTTAATTCCATATTAAATATTGATGGATAAGATTACTTAGCGTGTTCTTCGATATAAGAAACGGCATCGCCAACAGTACCAATCTTTTCAGCTTGGTCATCCGGAATAGAGATTCCAAATTCTTTTTCGAATTCCATGATAAGCTCTACAGTGTCAAGAGAATCAGCTCCTAAATCGTTAGTGAAGCTAGCTTCGTTAGTAACTTCTGATTCTTCAACGCCTAATTTGTCGACGATAATCGCTTTCACTCTTGATGCAATTTCAGACATAACTTTAAGTTTTTAATTAATAATTAGTTTTATTTCTTTAAATTTGCGGGGCAAAGGAATAAATATTTATCGTCAATAGCAAATATTTAGGGAATTAAATGCAATGTTTTGCACATTTTTCACCTATTTGTGCACCAAATGAAAGGTTTATGAAGAAAAGAATCGCTGTTTTGGCTTCGGGAAGTGGAACGAATGCCGAGAATATTATCCGTTATTTCCGTGAAAAAGAGGCGGCTTGTGTTGCCTTGGTTTTAACTAACAAACAGAATGCGTTTGTTTTAGAGCGTGCGCGCGGACTTGACGTGCCTTGTTTTTACTTTGCCAAGAGCGATTGGGAGAGTGGAGCACCGGTTTTGTCGATATTGCAGGAGTATGATATTGACTTTGTTGTACTGGCGGGCTTCTTACTACGGATACCGGACCTTATTTTGCATGCTTATCCTGATAAAATGATAAATATACATCCTTCGCTATTGCCTAAGTTCGGCGGTAAGGGAATGTATGGCGACCGCGTGCACGAAGCTGTCATTGCTGCGGGTGAAAAAGAAAGCGGTATCACGATACATTATACCAATATGCATTATGATGAGGGAACCATTATTTGCCAGGTGAAGTGCCCGGTGTTGCCGGAAGATACTCCGGAGGAATTGGCGCAACGCATCCATGTGCTGGAGTATGAAACTTACCCGAAGGTCATTGAAGAGTTGGTGGCAGAAGGGCGTAATTGTATTTGATAGGCTTCTTTTTCCCTCCGCAAGGGGTAATTACCCCGTAGCTTTTCGAAGAGTTCGGGCTGTGCTCTTAGCGCGTCACAATCCTTTCGCGGGTCGTACATCTGCAAATATGCTTCTGCTTGGGTTGATGCGGTGACAATCGGGTTGGTTGGTTCGGGTGGTATGATGCGATAGCTTGTATGTATGCCGAAGTACCGGCACAGGGCGTCCAACGACATGCGTGTAGCATTGGCTTTGCCATCTGCCGAGTAGCCTGCGATGTGCGGGGTGCCGATGAACACCTTATTCAATAAGGTGAGATTGATATCCGGTTCATTCTCCCAAACATCAATGATTGCGTCTGAAATCAATCCAGTGTCGAGTGCCTCGAGTAGGGCATCGGTTGCTATTACTTCTCCGCGGGCAGTGTTAATGATGACAGGCCGGCGCTTCAGCGAATGGAAGAAAGCATCATCCGCCAGATGGAAAGTTTTATATTTCCCCTCCTTATATAAAGGAACATGGAAAGTGATAACGTCACATTCTTCAGCAAGAGTTTGCAGGGGAGTGAACTTAGGAAATGTTTGCGGCGGAGTGAACTTCGCAAGAGTTTGCAGGGGGGTGAGTGCAGCGCTTCCTTCTTTTTCTTCTCTGGGCAAATCGTTCAATAGCACTTTCATTCCCAAGTCGTGGGCAACCTGTGCCACTTTGCTGCCTACATTACCCACTCCGACAATGCCGATAGTCATTTCCGCAGGATTCTTTTCTTTCAGAAGTTGCAAGAGTAAAAGAGACGATTGCACGTATTGGGCTACGGAAGCGGAATTGCATCCCGGAGCATTTGTCCATGTAATGCCCGCTTCCCGGCAGTATTCCGTATCAATATGGTCGAAGCCGATGGTGGCGGTGGCGATGAAGCGTACTCGACTGCCTTCCAGCAGCTTCCGGTTGCAGTGGGTGCGCGTACGTATAATCAGTGCATCCGCATCTTTCACCAAAGTAGGCGTGAACTCGTTTCCGGATGCATACACCACTTCACCGGCTATCCGTTCGATGGCTTGTTTTATATAAGGTATCTTGTTGTCGACTATAACTTTCATGTTTCTAATGCAATTTAGAGATACAAAACTATATAAAGTCTTTAGAGTATCCAATTATTCGTGCGTAAAAGTCTATCCTGCATTATTCATAAGAGTCTTGTCATAAATGAGAATTTAGAGAAGAATGGGTACGCGGACGACACGGAATAAGCGGACGAACGCGGATTTTTCTTCTTAGTGATTAGCAAGAGTATCTC
>NZ_DBDF01000185.1 GCF_002293435.1 Bacteroides sp. UBA939
TACGAAATGGCGCTTATTCCCTTGTTTAAATCTTTGTTCATATTGCCATTTGCATCATATTCGTACTCTTTGGCGCTAGTGGAGCCGTTCTTGAAGTCCATCGAAGCGGACATACTGACGCTGGCCCCCGTGTCTTCTACCTTTATGAGCTGGTTGCCGGAGTAGGTCATCGTCAGGTTGTCGATAATGCCGTAGGTCGAGGTGCCGGTATTGCCGCGGCGCGTCAGACTGGTCATGTTACCATGCTTGTCGTAGGTGTACGAAGTGTTGAAATTACTGTTCACGCTTCCATTTTCCAGATAGCTGGCGGAGGTAAGCCGGGAAAGGTTGTCGTAGGTGAACTTGTACCCCCTCGTCTTGGTCTCGGTGGAAAGCTTCCAGCTCATAGCCCCGATATTGCCATTGTACTGTGCCGTACTCCCGCCGTAAGTGTCATTGTAATACAGCGTCTGGCTGAACAACGAGTTGGTAATGGACTTTGTCCACGAACGCACATTATACCCATACGTTGTTTTCAGATTGTCATGACTGCGCTTCTGGTTAGTCTTCAACCTTCCCAATTCATCGTAGGTGTTTGAGGCAAGGGTTAATTCCGCTGTTGTATTTAGCTTATAATTAGTTGTCAGCAATCGCCCGGCATGGTCGTAACCGTATGTATATACCTCCGTTTGCGTATTCTGACCCGTAGCGGCATGGACATGTTTCCGTTTGATGATCTGTCCGGTAAAGTTATAGGCGAAGTATTCCTTTTCTACACCACCCGCAAGGTGATTGGATGATTTGACTTGTATCAATTGCCCTTTATTGTCGTAATACATCACCGAATAGAGGTAGGTAGACGACAACGTACCGTCAGCATTCATTTGGGCGGTAAGCGTACCTGTCAGCAGACCTTTATTCTTAGCCTTGTTAGTTGATTGATGGTCGCCGTAACATACGCCGTATCCCGCTTCGGCAGTATATTGGGCGTTGGCAGTATTCGGAACTCCGTTGTAGCCAAAAAAGGCGTAATCGTCATAGTAGTTGACAGACAATATTTTAGGGGAGGAAAGTGTTACCCCAGTGGGTGTAGCATAACCTTTATAGGTGTCGTCGGCGTTAGCGCGGGCTGCCTTTACCACATTGTTCCCTAGCGGATTAGCAGCATAGTTTTTCAGGCTGTCAATACAAGTTCCTGTCAATACGATACGCTCGAAGACATCGGGAATGGTAAATGTCCATTCTTTTCTCTTCCTTTGTTCACCATCCTGCGTAAATATCAGGCGATCGGCTTTATCGTAGACATAGTATATCCATTCGCAACCGGGTATTTTCTTGGCAATGGGACGGTTAAGCTCATCATATCTGTACCGGTAAGCCAGTTCGTCGAGCTTCGTCTCGGTTATACCTTCATCCTGAATTCTTGGAGGCAGCACGAAGCATTGCAGGCCGAAGCCGTTATATACATAATAGGTATCGTAGGCTACCGTTCCCTGCATTTGGCGGGTCAGTACCACTTGCCCGCGCTTGTCCTTGAACTCGTAACTGATGTTTTGGTTTTCATCCTTTATTTCGGTTACAGACAGTTCACCGGAGGAATAGTTTCCGTTCTGGCTCAGAGTTGGCGCCTGGTTGGTGCCCCCAACCTTGTATAGCTTGCAATTCAGCGTGGCATTGCCCGCTATATTGGTTTTGTATGCCGATTCCACCGCCTTGTTATTATGCCAGCTTGCCCCAGGACCAAACAATTTAACCACGCGGCTCAGGGGGGAAGTTTCGTACACAGGGTATGAATAGGGGTTTTGGTCGTTACCGTTGGAGGCGATAGCCTGTGTCTTGAGTGTCGCCGAAGCAACATATTTCCCATTGTTACCCGATATGGAGGCGGGAAGCCATGCATTGGATTTCCTTCCCAAGGCGTCGTACTCCTGCAAAGCAACCAGATCTTTGTTTGTCGGGGTAGCACCCTGTTGCACGATCTGCACAAGACGCCCCAATCCGTCGAAGTATTTGATAGTATCCAGATAAGTTGTACCCGTTTCATTGGTATAGATACGCGTTCGGATATAGTTTTGGGTAGTTGTCTGGGAATAAACGTTTGCGATACCCAATACTAATAACAGAAATATATATATGAATATCTTTTTCATCTGTTTGGATTTTATAAGTCATTGAATTATAATCATTTCACTCGGTAGATTTAAAACTTACGGATTAATATCCGTTGGAATAAACCTCTATTCTATTATTTCCCCCCACGGTAAAGCAGGAATTACCGACATCTGTAATCACCAGCGAAGCTGTTCCCTGTTGTCCCATAGGCATATATATGCCCAGCGACTGTGATCCGGCTCCTATCGAAGCTTTTATCCCTACTTCATAAACCGTATCCAGCGTTCCATAATCAATTTCCGAGCGCTGCCACATAATGCTCAATGAAGATGAGTCCAATATCAGGTCAGGCATATCATCCGTCGTATATGTCAGCACAAAGTCTACATCCGTATCGCAGGGAAGGGTCAATACACCTGTCACACTGCCATCCTTGCCTCCTCCTTCGGAGAATTCGATAACCGCTTGTGCATGAAACGTATATGCCGCCGTGCTCACTTCCCTATTCGTATCCAAATCTTTGACTATACATGTAACCGACATCTTTTCAAGGTATTTGTCCGGCATGTATTCATTATTATTCGTATTCAGTACGGAACTGATAGTTGTTCCCTGTGCATTTTTCAGATACCAATTATAGCGGAAATTGCCGGAACCACTATTGACGTTTGTTCCAAATATCAGAGGATAGATGACATCGTATATGGGAGAACCGTCCGGATGATACTGGTTGTATTTTGCCAAAACGCCATCTTTCACTACTATTTGAGGAGCAACTGCCTTAAATGTCTTTTTAAGGGTTCTTCCCTTTGTGAAATTCTCGTCCCTTACTACGCATATCAACGTCTTTTCTCCCTCATCTCCCGGGTTAACAGTAAAGAATATGTCCGTAGTATTCACCTTACTGTCGATAACGTTCTCTCTTGCATCCATTAGATACCAGTCCATTTTCAAACCGGGAGTATTATCATTTACAACAACTTCAAATCGCACTGTCATATTTGCCAAATATACACTTTGTATGGTCATGTCCGCATTGATATTCGATGCGAACGGCTGGTTTTTATACCAATATTTATTTTCCGCGACCTTCGCATTGCTGTGGTCTCTTATTTCCACCAATCGGCCTGCGGCATCATAGAGAAAAGATGTAGTCAAACCTGCCGGTTCTGTAATGGACGATACACCCACCAAAGGTCTATCGTATGTGTACGAGATAATCTGCGCTTCCGGTAGAGCCTGTCGAAGCGTGCTGAAGTCGACGCCGGGATCGCTTGACACGGATAGCCCTTCAATTGTTTTTCCCTGTCCCGACAATCCGATATTCACCTGGCTGTACGTCCGGTTTACAATATCGGCAATCCTTAGATGGCGATTGTAACTCCACAAATAGACCGTAGACAGTCCACTCTTGTCTATTACTTCTACCGGATTCCACGATGCGTCATACCGGGTGAATGACAGGTCAGGGCTTCCATAATTACTATTTACCGACGAACCGGTGAAAGCGCTGAAACTGTTCGATGATAACGGCGTACTTAACTTTAACATGTACACATCCTTGGGTAGCAGGTTTTCGTATGTAATAAGATTTGCTTTCACAATCGCATCATCCACCTTGGAAACAATCTCAACGGGATAGCTCAGCATATACTTAGCCCTCATGTTATTATATGCAGCCACATTTCCCATATCGGAGGTAAACGAAGTTTCGGTGGTATATTTCTTTGCAACTCCTTTTTCCGACACGGTAACAGTCTCCTTCTTTAAAAGTTTATTGCTGTTGTAAACGAATTGTTTTTCTGTAGTGGATAATATATTATTGCCGGAAGACGGATAGTATAAAATCTGGGTTTCCTTTACGGGTCGCATCAAATAAGTATAAATCTTATACGAGTACCCTTTGATATACCTTATTTGTAAATCAGCATCATTCCCGCAGATATAGGGAGAGGAAACAGTCAGTGCTCTGACATAATTATTGGATGCGGCGTCTTTTTCATATTCAATGGTCCTTTTACTTACAATGTTTCCATTGGAATTGTAATCTTCAACATCCGTAAGGTTTCCTCTTTCCTGACTTTTCATCGAACAGGGGTCATATATGGAATATGGCTCCTGCAGGTAGGCTTCCGCTCTTTCATCCCAGTTTCCTGTATCGTAGTTTGAGTATTTGTAAAGGGTGAAAGAATTGTCCCCACGTTTCTCTATAATCTGCGAATAACCGATATGCGACCCGCCCAGGTTGCTGCCGGATGGTAAAACGGAAACCGTTGAAAAGGTATTTTCCCTTAATCTCATACTATTATCAGAGGTCGAGACTTCATAATTCCTGAACAGATATTGTATCTGGCTCTCCAGTACGCCACTCGAAACCTGGCTTGAAGTGTTATTGGATAGATAATCGGTAACATAATAATACCCTAATTGCTGATCCGGAGTATCGGCCAATCCGGACTTTATAATGTTCTTTATCCTTAATCCGCCGGCATATTTATTACTGTTTAATGTTTCGAAGCCGTTCCATCTGTCAGCCTTTACCTGCTTCCGGTAGTTGTGGGCTTCGTACTCGAATGCGGCATATCCTCCCGTAGGATATACAATCTTATTAAGGATGCCGTATTTCATTACGTCAACGTTCGGTTCCCTCAAACCATAATAATTTTCATAATGGCGTATAAAGTTATTCGGATCATTGAATATATCCCAACCCAGAGCCGGCACAGGAATACCGGCAAAACGGTCGTTAAAGAAGCCCCAATGATCGGTCTTACACGCTAGGTAAGGGGGCAACCTGTCCGCATTGTCATAATGAAACAGGTACGGGCTTTTACCGGATTCCTGAACGCCCTCCAGCATTAACCGCCGATTGGGAACATTATTATAACTGAATGTTACCACCTTCTCTTCAGTGTTTGTAAACACATCTGTTACCGTTATGCAATCCAGTTTGTACCATTTCAATTGATTCAAGCATTCGGGATAAGGTCGTCTTTCCTTCCCACTCCAATATGCTTGAATGTATTCAGGGATATCATCCTCGCCTTTCCCTCCCCCATTAGCCTCCGAAGGATCTTTATATATTAACAGGTAGGGGAGAAAAGCCTTTGCTGCCTCATTATTGGGGTCATAATAAGCCTCTTTGTTAGGATTTTCTCCGCACCACACACTATACATCTGGTCGAATATAGATACCTTGTCATAATTCAGTTCATTACTTTCGCTCCTGCTGAACTCCAAGAGAGACCTCCCCGTATTGATTTGGGATAAATACACGGGGGCTATCAAGTGTCCCGAATAGCCACTGATAAATGAGGGATATGTGGAACCTGAGCATTCATCATACGGGTTAAATCCACCCCCACCTCCTTGGGCGCTGAATCCCAGATTATGTTGCAATGAGTAGTATAGTTGGCAGTTAAATCCGCCGCGTTCGTATAAAAAACTTATTTCTTCTCCGTTGGGCAGGATAATATTGGTCAGATGCCATGCCGTAGCCACCCATTCGTCTTCGAATTGCTGCATAAAGGGAATCGAAAATTCGATAGCTTCTATTATTCCGCCAAAAACAAACTTTGTCCCGTTTTCTACCGTAATGGTAAATCCATTAAAACAAGGGAAATTACCAACATAATAGGCTGCTGTTTTTTTTCTGTCGAAGGGTGTTTGTAAGAAATTACCGTCGAACTCCACTTTTACCGGCTTATTGCACCTGACTACCCAGTTACGTTGATGGTCCAGATAAAATTGACCGGAATATCCGGGAAAATTAAATGAGAAAATATCCGGCTCCAGATCTGATACTACGTGCATATCTTCCGTTGCCGCATGGACAAGATAGGGTGCAGTATTCCAATTGCTTACATTCAACACATCGTGTTTGAAGTAATAGCCTTCATGGTCTTCAAACCTGTCTGCTCGCAGAGGATTATTCAGTTCGTCAGGGGCATTCTTTACTTGCCTGCTGATTGCACCACCTGCAAGCAATGTCCAGTTTAAGCCTGTCCAACCAGGTCGTTGGTCGGGCCTGACACCTGATGCATGGTAACTTAATGATACGGATAATTTAAAATTATGGATATCTTCCTCATATAATGGGATACTGATACCAGGTACCCCCGTATAATGAGATACAGGAATTTCTCCATACAATCCTAAACTTGCCACATTAGGGCTTAGTAACGACTTGGGTGGCTCGGGTATTTGTGCGTTTAGCCCAATACTCGCCACAACATAAAATGCCGTGCACAGAGCTTTTCTCATACTTCTCATAATAGCCCATCTTTATTTTTAATAGTTTCGTTCACATCAATGGTAGTTTTATCCACAAACAACCCTTTTACTGTAATCTTCAACATATAGCCTTCGGTTGTAAAGACACTCATTATCCAATACCAAAATTAGGTGTTATTTAATTTAGTTAAGGCTAGATTAGTCATGTTATATAACATGAAGCACCAAGCAGTAGTATGTTATAAAACACAAGAAGGATACACACCCTTCTACATACCGCAAATAGTTCCTTAAATCCGCAACTAAATTATTAGGGTGTCCAGTTTTACGTT
>NZ_DBDF01000177.1:0-8117 GCF_002293435.1 Bacteroides sp. UBA939
CTAATTATGAACAGCTACTTAAATAACCTCAATACAATTTACAGTATGAAGAAACTGATTTGCCTTCTCTTGCTTTGGACTGCGTGTATGATGCTCCAAGCACAAAATGTGATTGATAATCCTAAGTTTAAATACCGTTCAGGCAGTATTTATACTGTTACCCGGATTGAACGTAATCCGGATGCAACCCGGTTGCATATTCATGTTATCTTTCGTCCGCATTGGTGGGTAAAAACAGGTAAAAGCACTCATTTGCAAGATGCTGCTACCGGTGAGAAATATTACATCACAGGTAGCGAGGGCTTTGAATTGGAAAAGGAAGTATTTACACCGGATTCCGGTACTTTGGACTTTGTGCTCCTCTTTCCGCCTCTTCCCAAGGAAACAAAAGAAATTCATTTCCTGGATGATGCTGACCATGATGAACTGAGCACGTATTATATTTCATTGGAAAAACAAGACGCCGAAGCCTCGCTCTTTGACAAAATCTCCGGCAATTGGATGGGAATGAATGATTATTATGAATGGGCGTTCGGCATATACGATTCTTTGGCTGTTATGGATAATCGCTTCTATCAATATGAAGATATCCGCCAAAAGGGGAAAAGCATGTTGCTGACTCTGAAAGGTGAGGATGGGGAATTCGTAAAACTGGAATTGACTCCACAGAAAGACGGCCTGTGCCGGATTAGAAGAGACAAAGAACCTGCACGCCTCTTCTCCCGAACTACGAAAAGCATGAAAGCCGCGCAGGCGAAGAATGAGGATACTCCGGTTTTCCGTCGCGACAGTATCTGCCTGCAGGGATACATTGCTGGGTATGATCGCAAATTAGGTTTTAGTAACGGTCTGATTTATGTTTCCAACAATTTGACAAGGGAAGATTATCCGATGGTAGTTAACCTTCAACCCAACGGCAGGTTTGAGTGCAAATTTGAAGCTAATTATCCTATATACAGTTCGGTCGTTTTTAAAGACAGTTGGATACCTCTTTATGCAGAACCGGGGCAGACGGTGACGCTTTATCTGGATTGGGAAGCGGTGATGGCACGCAGTCGCGCACGCGATTACTATTATCCTATCAAGAATCTTCACTATATGGGAGCTGATGCTTATATAAACCACGCACTGAGGTATATGGATGACTACATGAATTTTCCGTATGAAGAATTCTCGAAAATGCAGAAAGAGTTGACGCCAGCCCAGTTCAGAGAGCAGTGTGAACCAAGATTCAGACACTGGTCTGATGTTGCCGATTCGCTCGTGAATGCAAATCAATACGTAGGAAGTATGGCGCGATTAGTGAAGAATATGACAAAAATAGCGGAAGGTTATAAACTGTTGGACTTTGTTATGAGCAGAGGTTATTTGGCACAAAGAGAAAAAGATAATCCGGTTTTGAAGATTAAGGAAGATTCGGCTTATTACAGTTTCTTGCGACAGATGCCACTGAATGACAGTCTTATTGTAGCTGACAGAGATTTTAGTAGTTTTATCAACCGTCTTGAATATATGGACTTTGCAAGAGCTATGGGTGATACAACGACTGTTGAATATGGAAAGACTGCCTATACATATCCTGAAAAATCTATTCTAACCTATTTGAAGAAGCATGGCGTAGTATTTACCCCCGAGCAGGAAAAGATGCGGAAGGATAGCGAAGAAAAAGCAGGTAAGACTGTGATAAGAGAGATAAGCGAACTTATAGAGGAGTCGGAGATATGGAAAGAACTTAACGAGAAACATAAGGACTTGTTCGAAGCCTATGAGAAAGAAAATAAGATAGTGAATAGCGTATCTATTGATGAAGATCAAAGAGTGGAAGATGAAACAAGAATGAAAATAAACCGCTACTTTGAATATCAAAGGAAGAAGGCGGGACAGTTGGATACCATAGTCGGATATACTCCGTTGGTTTCGCAGATTATTACTTTGCGCAGTATTCTTTTTGATTTGAAACAATTCGATAAGGAAGGCGCCCGTATCCTGTTGGATAAAGAAGAGCAGCTAATCAGTCATCCGTTCATGGTTGCTGAGGCGGAGCGTTTGTATGCCGGGGCTTTCCCGCTGCAAAATGACAGTACGTATGCTTTGCCTGAAGGAGCTGCCACTGAAATCTTCCGGAATATCATCAAATCCCATGCGGGCAAAGTTCTGTTTGTTGATTTCTGGGCTACCACTTGCGGCCCTTGCCGTGTGGGCATTGAAAATACTGCCGACCTGCGGCAACTATACAAAGACCATCCTGAATTCCAGTTTATATACATCACAAGTGATCGTGAAAGCCCGGAAAAAGCTTATAATGAGTATGTGGAAAAGAATTTGAAAGGTGAGGCTTGTTACCGGATACCTCAGGCAGAGTACAACTATCTTCGCCAGTTATTCCGCTTCAATGGTATCCCTCATTATGAGTTGATAGAAAAGGATGGAAAGGTATCGAGGAATTCTCCGGGAACTTATAATCTGAAGGGCTATTTGAAAAAACGGTTTGGTAGGTAATATTCGAAATCATCTATTCCTGCAATAGCCAATCTATGACGGACATAACTTGTATGGTATGTCCGTCTTCCTCAATAATCCGAGTATCATTCATGGTTATTAGAGTAAGTTTCTCAGATTTTAAATCTGAGGATGCTCTGCATAATGCAGATGTTTCACGATTATAAGTCTTTGTGGAGGAAATGTCAACAGATACCTGAATTAGTTCTCTGACATTGTTTCCTTCACAAATTACAAAATCAATCTCATATTGCTCCCGATAATAGAAAACATCATAAAATAAAGGCTTGTTTCTTCTTAACAGCTCAACATAGACAATGTTCTCTAATTTCCAGCCTAAGTTTTGCCCGTTCATCGCATCGTCCCTTTCGGTAATAAATGCGATATCAACCACATATCCTTTCTCATTTCGGATGCGTTCTTTACTTTTAAATGAGAATTTGTGGATGCCTAATAAGAGGTATGTACGTTTTAAATAAGATACGTAGTTCTCTGCTGTGTGCGAGGAACCAAAGCCAAATCGTTCTGCAAGGTCGGCATATATAATCTCCTGACCGAAATTATCTATCAGATGATTGGCGAGCATACGCAATGACTCTATATATCTGACTTTAAACCGCTGCTGTATATCTTTGCGTATAATAGAGTCAAACAACCCCTGTATATATCCACGGCTGTTTTTTACTTCAAACAATTCAGGGAATCCCCCTTTTTTAAGATATTCCTCGAATGCTGCTTTTTTGAAAGCCACCCCTTTGGTTGAAATATCTTTAGTATCTATTCTTCGGTATTGACAAAACTCTGTGAAGGAAAAAGGGTAAAGTTCTATTTGATTGTATCGTCCGGTCAGGTGTGTGCTAAGCTCGCTGCTCAGAAGTTTTGCATTAGAACCGGTTATGATAAGATGAATCTTCTGCCGAAGCAGCCTGTTTACGAAGAGAAACCATTCTGCAATGTTCTGTATTTCATCCAGAAATAAATAATGGAAATCTCCATATACCATATATATAGCTTCCAATAAGGAGTTTAAGTCTTTGGATTCTAATTTATATAATCGTTCATCATCAAAATTCACATAAGCATAAGGTATGTTCCTTTGTTTTAAGACCTTGTGGCAGATTGTTGATTTACCGCTTCGCCGTACTCCTATGACGATTTGTGCTAAATGGCTATCTATATCGAATAGGCTTTCTTCCTTTCGGGAACATAAATCTTTAGGGGTGATTAACCTCAACTCTTCTTTCTGGTCAGCTACAATCTGCGCATATTCATTGATGTTCATAACAGTATGTTTTTAAATATCACATACAAAGATAGCTCTTTTAGTTTTCTAACTGCACTATTTCGGCATATTTTAGTTCTCTAACTGCACTATTATAGTTAATATATATTTCCTAACTGCACTATTAGAGCTGTTGAGCAAAAAAATATCCCGTAATCATCATTCGTGACTACGGGATATCAACAGAGCCGGAACAGTTGTTATTTAGATACTTTTATATTGAATTCAGCCACAGAGGTATAAGGATTATCTCTGACTTCTGACTTTGCTACGAATTTGAAATAGCGCGCCTGAAAGGAAGGCGATATCGGGACATGCTGTGAATTGGCGATGTTCCTGAATTGTCCTTTGGCAGCCGGCTCTCCCCAAACTTCAGGGTCGTTGCTGAAATAAATCTCGTACTCTTTTATCCGCCCATTGGTTCCGTTGAGCCTTCCCTGATAAATGAACTCCGCTATCTGATACGCTTGTCCCATATCAACGATAATCTCGTGCGGATGTTTCTCTGCTCTATCTCCCCAAGGTGTGTGCCACAAGGTGTTTATATTATCGTCGAATGCCCTGTATCCTTCGTTATCGCGTGCCTGAGCCGAACAATGAACCAACTTCCATATCGACTTATCCACGAAAAACTCAAATTCTTCTTCGGCAATAATGCCGTCGCGGTAATCCGGTGATTTGCCATACGCCTTTATGATTCCGCCTTCTTTAAATTCAAAGGGCGCAGTATATGGTTTAAACTTTCCGCCGTTTATGCTATAGAAGATTTCCGTATCCGGTTGCGCGATACTCAATTCAATCTGTCCTTTCTTGTCCTGTGCTATCTTTACGGGCGGGCATACAGGGATTTCAAATCTTGCTTTTTTCGAAAGCTCTTCATTGTTCAGCTTTGCTTTAAGCGGAATAATCATGAAATTGAAAGTAGTATTTTCAGCTTTCAACTCATATTTGTCGAGTACATCCGGTCCGCAACTTGCATTGCCTAACGCACGCATACGCGCATCCAGACATATTACGGTGTTCTCGCGGAACTCTACTTCGTACGGATGCTTCTTCCGGTTATTATGGTCGGTAAATATATCCTCTGCTCTGAAGTGAGTGGCAGACGCAGCCATTCTCTGCGGAGCAACAAACAGGAATCCCGTTCCATAAGAATCTGTAAGTGACATCCAGCGTACATCTTCCTTATTCATCATTTCCTGTGGGTGGGGATATTTTTCCACTTGTGCCGAAACGGTACTGTTGTAAACTCCTTCGAAACAAGCCTCTTTACGGTCGGCATACGATTCCCACGGTCCACGGCCAAACCATGTCAGGTTTTCGTAGCCTTTGGGCATTTCCAGCCGGTAGCCTATCTTTGGCAATACAACGCCTTTGGTGGAAGGATTGATTATGGAGTTTACGAGCAGGGTTCCATCATTCATTACCCTGAACAGAATCTGATTGGTAAATGTATTCGGCCCTTCTCCTTTATATATGTTCTTTATACTCAGGCTGACGGAATTTCCGGAAGGGTCTTGTTCTATGGCCCATGTTCCGGCTTCAACTGTAAGGTTGTTCAGACCCATGCTGAGCCAATTGCCTATTTGCATGTGGTCGTTGTTTGTAGGAGCTCTGAACATGTTCAGTTTGAGAGGCTCGCTAATCATTTGCCTTCCGTTTGAAGCATAACTTGTTAATGTTCCCAGCGATTTGGAGAATACAATCTCGAAGCCGGTTCCGGCTATGGCAATGTCGTTGGGATTCTCGCGGATGGTGATGGCGCCGGTTCCATTGGCCTGATAAAGAGGCTTTTTCGCTTCCTTCAGTTGCATCTGTTCACTTGCCACTTCATATCCGGCTTCGGCCCACAGGGTGGCTTGCCGCTGATAAACGTTGAAGCGAATGAAGTATTCCGCATCCGGTTTCAGAGTTAGAGGCAGTGCATTGATGGTGATTTCTTTTTCTTCTCCGGCAGAGAGTGTGGCATTCAACTTCTCTCTTTTCAGCACTTTGCCATCTTCCAGTACGGAATAAAAAATATCCAGGTTCTCTGTATCCTTAAATGCCAGTTTGCTCTTCAACAGAAATGTTCTTCCGTCTTCTTTCATCGAGAAGTCTACAGGCTGGTATATTTTCTTTGTATTGTATGACTTGGCGGAGATGG
Organism: Bacteroides sp. UBA939; assembly: GCF_002293435.1. GTDB lineage: Bacteria > Bacteroidota > Bacteroidia > Bacteroidales > Bacteroidaceae > Bacteroides. Next base: position 5,928 of record NZ_DBDF01000177.1, read on the forward strand.
TGTGATCGGCAAATACCACTCCGTTCAGGCAAAACGATGCATCGTTGGGTCTGTCTCCGAAGTCTCCCCCGTAAGCCCAATAGGTCTCGCCGGGTCTGCCGGGGACGGGCATCAGCAGGCTTTGGTCTTTCCAGTCCCAGATGAATTCACCGGTCAATGCGGGGTATTTCTCGTACAGTTCAAACATCTCACGCACATTTCCCATGGAGTTTCCCATGCCGTGGCTATTCTCGCACTGAATGTGCGGGCGCGGATTGGCAGCTTTCAGGCGTTCTTCTCCGATGTACCTGATATGGTCATAGTTTGCATACATGGTACTGCTGACGTCGCTCCACTGGTCGTTGCCCTGGTAATGCGTCAGGCGTGTTTTGTCTAATTCCTTAATAGCCTTTTCTACATACTCGAAATTGTTGCCGCCTCCGGCTTCGTTTCCATACGACCACATAAATATGGATACATGGTTCCTGAAACGCTTGACATGGTTCTGATTGCGCTCAACCATAGGCTTGCGGAATAATTCTACTCCCGAAAGTCCGGTATTTCCATGACATTCTACATTTGCCTCCGCCAGAACGTATAATCCGTATTTGTCGCAAAGTTCATAGAAGTACGGATTATTGGGATAATGTGAGGTGCGTACGGCGTTTATGTTCAACTGCTTCATGAGTATGACGTCGTGCTCCATTTCTTCTTTGGAGACAGTGCGACCGTTGATTTCACTGTGGTCGTGACGATTCACGCCATGAAACACCATACGCTTGCCGTTAATCAGGAGTTCTCCCCGGGAGCCGATTTCGACTTTACGGAATCCTACCTTTCCTCCGCGTATGTCGATGGTTTTCTTTCCGTCTTTCAGGGTGATTATCAAGTTGTACAGTTCGGGTGTTTCGGCGCTCCATTTGCGGGGGCTTGCCACGTCCATTGTAAGGGTATTGTTGCCCGTGGTGGGAGCTTGGATGGTTTTCTCTGCCACCACCGTTGTTCCGTCCATTACCTTGGCGGTTAGTGCTCCTGATTTCAGAGCTTTTCCGGTCAGATTGACGTCCAGGGTTATTGTGGCGTCTTTATATTGCTTGTCCAACTCCGTGCGGAAGAAGTAATCGCGTATCTGTGTTTTGGGAGCCGACCATATAAATACGTCGCGGCTGATACCTGTCAGTCGCCAGAAGTCCTGGTCTTCGAGGAATGAACCGCTTGTGAAGCGATAGATCTGTACGGCTACGGTGTTTGTTCCTTTCTTCACATAGTCGGTTATTTTAAATTCGGAAGGCAGATAAGAATCTTCGGAGTAGCCGACTTGACGCCCATTAATCCAGAGATAGTAACCGGGCCCTGCACCGTTGAAGCGGATGTAGATGTCGCGTCCGTCCCAGTTTGCGGGGATGGTGAACTCTCTGCGGTAGCTTCCTACCGGATTCTTCATACTGTTGTTATAGGTAAAGTGCGAAGGCCGGTCGGCCATTACGCTGTAATCCTTATCGTAGGTGAACGGATATATGACGTTCGTATATAAAGGCTTATCCCAGTTTTTGTTTTGCCGGACGCCATATACCTGCCACACAGAGGGCACTTCGATGGTATCCCAATCGTCGGTATTGAAATCGGTTTTATAGAAATCCGCAGGCATTGTTTCCGGGTCTTTGCTCCAGTGGAACTTCCATATCCCGTTTAGTGATGCGTAGTATGGAGACTCTTCGATGCGGTTGTCCGGCACATCGCTCTCCGTGGCGAAGGGAATGGCGATGGTGGTTGCTTCCTCCCTGTTGATGTTGGTTACAGACACATTGTTCCAGGCTTTTCCCCAATCCTCTGTAGCCGATGCCCGGAATGAGTGTACCATTAGAATAAGAAAAACGAAGTAAAATTTTACGGTTGCTTTCATTTGTATTTTATTTAATTATTGAATCCTCGGTCAAAGAAGGCGGAATATAGCCTTATATGTTTTACCCTTTACTATTTCTTTATTCGGCAAAGATAAGCTATTGGAAAGATTTAGGCTTTTGATATTAGATATTTAGTTTATAAAATCAGATAATTTTGTAGCAAACATCACTATCACGGATAATATGCACTCATTTGTATGTCATTTAAGGACTATTCACTGAAAAATGAAGTGTCGTAATAAGTTCCCACACCACGAGAATTTATGCTTGAACACAGATTCACAGAGACACAGAGACACAGAGTTTT